>JBBRGK010000383.1:0-4035 GCA_038240805.1 Dehalococcoidia bacterium
GCTCAACGTTCTCTTCGAAGGCGGCGTTCGTGCCGAAGTAGTCCACCTGCACCGAGTGGTCGATCACCAGCTCAGCCGGCACCAGCGGGTTGATTTTCTGCGGATCGCCTCCCATGCGGGCGACCGCAGAGCGCATCGCCGCCAGGTCCACGACGGCCGGCACACCCGTAAAGTCCTGCAGCAGCACACGGGAAGGCAGAAAGGGAAACTCGCGCCCGCCGTCCACGTCCGGCTTCCAGCGGGCCACGCGCAGGACATCGCCTTCCGTCACCACCGTGCCATCGCAGAGCCGCAGGATGTTCTCCAGCAGGATGCGCACCGTAAACGGCAGCCGCTCCACGTCCACGCCGTGCGGAACCAGCGCGTCGAGGCGGTAGTAGTCGACGCTAGCGTCCCCAACCTGCAGAGATGACCTGGCGCCGAATGGGTTGTTCATGTTAACCATCTGTTCATGCCCTCCTGTTTTCAGACGTAGCGAGCACCCGCAATCCCGATGGCCCCCACTCCGATCCGGCAGCAAGGTGCGGAAACTCGACCTCGAACACGGTGCGATGGCCGGGATAGCGGTGGTCGGAGACGAGTACGGGCTTGCCGGCTCTATCCCTGGTGACGCGGCGGCAGGCAAGCAGTGGTGAGCCGAGAGGGACGTTCAGCAACCGGGCCTCCTCGCGATCCGCAGCGACGGCGTTGATCATCTGCGTGGCGCTGGCCAGGGCCACGCCACGCAGCGGCAGCAGATCGTAGAATGTCGAACGCTCGACATCGGCCCGCGAGAGCTGAGCCCCAAGCTCTGCCGGCGCCCAGACGGTCACGATCGCAAACGGCTCCTCGCCGGCCAGGTTGAGCCGTTGAACGCGAAGCAACTCACTGCCCCGTTCGATGCCAAGCGTCGCAGCCACGTCGGCTGGAGCGGGCATAAACGAGAAGGCGAGCACCCGCCGCTTCGGCTCAATGCCCGCCTCAGCGAGAGCGCTTTCGATCGTGGCGACACGGCCGAGAGCCTGTTTGACGGGATCGCAGGCCACGAACCAGCCCGCGCCTTTGCGGCTGACCAGCAGCCCCTCGGTGCGCAGATCCTCCAGCGCACGCCGCACCGTCACCCGGCTCACATCAAACAAACGGCCCAGTTCGGCTTCGCTTTCGATCGCACCGCCAGCCCCGTACTGACCGGCGCCGATCCGCTGCCGAACCGTCTCTGCCACCTGCGCGTATCTCATCACCTGTATCTTAGTTGTATCTTTTACACAATTGCAAGTGGAGGATCACATGATCTTTTTGCCCGCCGCGATCATCACAACCGCGCTGCCGGGCGATCTCGTTGAATGACCGGCGGCTATCCGCGCCGGCGGGATGTATCCTAACGAAGAGTTTTCAGATGAGCGGCCATGTGCCTGTGGTCCGTAGCGGGCGAAAGAATGAGTGATGGCAACTGAACAGAAGCTGCTGACCGTCGAAGACCTGTACAACCTGCCTTCCACTGACATGCGCACAGAACTGATCGATGGGGTGCTGGTAGAGATGTCACCTGCTGGCGGGATGCATGCCTACGTCATGGTCAGAATTGGCCGATTGTTGGGCGATCATGCCGACGAATATCGTCTCGGCAAGGTGATGGGAGGCGATCCAGGCGTCATTCTTCGGCGCAACCCCGATCGCGTGAGAGCGCCTGATGTCTGCTTCGTCTCGGCGGCGCAGCTACCGTCCGGCGGCATCCCGGAGGGTTTTCTCGATTTCGTGCCCGACCTGATCGTCGAAGTCGTCTCGCCTGACGACCGGCCACGCGAGATTCGCGAGAAGACGCGAGAATGGCTGGAGGCAGGCGCCCGGCTGGTTTGGACCGTCTACCCGAAGAGACGTGAAGTCGTCGTCAGCCGGAGCAATGCGGAGGATCGAACCTACCAGGCAACGGACATGCTCGATGCGGGCGTTGTGTTGCCCGGGTTCTCCGTGCTCGTAGAGCGCTTCTTCGGGCCGCCGCCGCTCAACCAGTAACTGCGCTTCGTGCCTTTCAATGGTCTGCCGGTAGGACTATCATCACGGTATGACCTGCCCTACGTGTCAGCGCTTCACGCCTCCCGGCGTGCCACGATGCCCCGCCTGTGGCACCGTCTATATCGCGGCGCCTTCATCCAAAGTCCAGGGCCAGGGCTTTCAGCCTGTGAGGCCGCCAATGTTGACACGGCAGCGCGGACCCGGTCAGCACGCCTCCTCGCCCGCACCGCGTCCTGTGGCCGTCGGGCCGATCAGCGCCGTCGTACGCGCGGCAGCGGCTGCTGCGCTCGTCAACCGAGCCTCTCATCACCAGGCAAACACGCCGCCGCTGCCGTGCCCGGTCCCGGTCAGGCATCCACAGGCATCGCCGGCCGCATCAGCCCCACGGCAATCCGCCCTCGTTTCAATGCCGGCGCAGGTTGCACCTCCGCCACCGAAACCGGTGCTGGCCCCATCGCCGCACCCGCAAGAACTGAACGACGGTACGGTACTCGCCGAGGGTCGCTACTGGGTAGGCCCGCTGCTTGGACGCGGTAGCTTCGGCATCACCTACCGAGGCATGGACCAGCGCCTGAACCGCGACGTGGCGATCAAGGAGTTCTTCCCCGAAGGCTCGTTCCGTCACGCGGGCACGATCGTGCCGCCGGCATCACTCGGGCGCGATGGATACGAGCAGGAGCGCCGCCATTTCATCGAAGAGGCGCGCGTTCTGGCTCAGTTCCAGCGCCCCGGCATTGTCACGGTCTACGAGGTCTTCGAGCAGAACGACACCGCCTACATGGTGATGGAGCATATCGAAGGCCGCACCTTGATCGAGGTGTTGAAAGCGCATAATGCACCGCTGCCGCCCGTTGATGCGCTGCGGTACATTCTTGCCGTCGCGGACGCACTGGCGGCGGTCCATGCGCAGCATCTGCTGCATCGCGATGTCAAGCCAGGCAACATCATGATCACGCCGGCCGACCAGGCCGTGCTGATCGACTTTGGCGCCGCCCGCCGCTTCGACCGCTACCAGCGCACCAGCGTCATGACCGCGATCGGCACGCCCGGTTATGCCCCCCTGGAACAATGGGGCAGCAGCGGCAGGTTCGGCCCGACGTCTGATGTGTACGCACTTGCGGCGACCATGTATCACCTGATCACCGGCCAGATGCCGCCTTCTGCTGCCGACCGGGCAGCGAACGAGACGTTGCAGCCACCGCGCACGATCAACCAGGACGTGCCGGAGCTAGTCAGCGAGGCCATCGTGCAGGCGCTTGCCGTGCGGATGGAAGATCGGCCGCAGACGATGGCCGCCTTTGCCTCGGGGCTACGAAGCGCCCGAACGGTGCGATCGCAACCACCAGCTGCCGCCACGCTGCCGGGAACTGCGCTCCCGCCCGTATCTGCAGCGCCCGTACAATCGGATGCCCGCCACCAGAGCGCACAAACGCATCCGGCCACACAACAGGCCGGACAGCGGGCCGCCGAACGGCAAGCGGTGCAACGGCCGCACACTCAGCAGAGAGAACAGCAGCAGACCAGCCTCCGACGGATGCATGAAGAGCAGGCACGGCAAGCAGGCCAGCGAAAAGCTGAACAGATGCGGGCCGTTGAGCGGGCGACAGCGACCCGGGCAGTCGTCGCGCGACGCCGAAGGCGCTTCCCCTGGCCCCGGCGTCAGCGCGACATTGCGCTGTGGGCGGCCGGCAGCGTGCTTGCGCCCGCGGTCTTCGTGACCTCAGTGGCAACTATCGCGACCCTGGTTCCCTTCCTCGCCATCTGTTCCGGCGCCCCATCGTGGCGCGTGCGCCGCCTGTCACGGCTTCTCCTGCGACACTCGCTGCGACTCAGCCTGGACGGCATCGGCATTAGCACAGTGAGCCTCGTTTCGCTGGTGCTGATGGCGGGCCTCACGGCCCGCAGCGCCGCACGAGGAACGCTGGCTCCACGCCGCGCTCGGCGTCGCCTCACCCCCTGAGTTGCGTTTCCTCGGCCAGTGACCGCACCAGGCTGGCGATCACCTCACCTGCGGCGCGGCAACCGCTCTCAAGCGTCCCATCC
>JBBRGK010000384.1:0-4034 GCA_038240805.1 Dehalococcoidia bacterium
CCTGGTAGCAGGGGCGGGGTAGGAATCCGCACCCAGCCCTGCTCCGCAAAGCTAGTTCCGATGCGAATCAGTATACGGCTTCCGCTCGCCTGAAATGCCTTCAGACCACCGGCACCCGGGGTAGCGCGATCACACCACGCCCGACCAACTCATCGAGGCGGTCTCGCATACCGATGGCGGTCAAGATCGCCGGCGCATCGGCTCCAGGCGGCGGAACAGCCCTCCCTGCCACCACCGGTGTGCGTGACAGGCGGGCCGGTGGACCGATCGTCGTTACGGTTCGGCCCTCGGCGTCCGCACGAGTCAGACTGAGGCCGTGCGCCACGACCCATGGGTCGTCCACGAGCTGGCTTGCGGGAGTGAGCTCGTGGGCGCCCGCGCCGGCCGCGTTCAGCCGCTGCGTCCACACCGCCGCTGGCTCGGTTGCCAGTCGCTCCTCAAGGAACGATGCGAGCTGCTCGCCGCTGAGCTGTTCAATGCCCTCTAGCCCGGTTACCTTTCCGAGATCAGGCAGATCTCGGGCTTCCGCGCCGAGGAAGAACCAGCCATTTGCAGCCCGGTAAAGGCGCTGGAGCGGCCCGGCGCCCAGCGCCTGCTGTCCCCGTGGCTCGTCCCAGACCTTGCCCTGATAGGAGTTGAAGTATGGCGACTCGAAGATTGTTGATGTGTAGGTAAGGGCTGCTGCTACGTGCTGTCCCTCACCCGTTCTGGCCCGGTGGAACAGACCCATGAGCGTGGCCAGTGCTCCCATGAGGCCGGTTCCATAGTCGTTTACGGCGAACGGCTGGGTGACCGGTGGACCGTCGCCACCGAACCGCTCTTGCAGCCCGCTCGTTGCCTGGCCCATCGTTTCGTAGCCACGCCGGCTCCCCCAGGGTCCGTCGTAGCCATAGGCGCTCACCGATGTGTAGACGATATTCGGTTTGCGGGCTCGCACCTGCTCGTAGCCGATGCCGAGCCGCTCGGCTGTCCCCAGGCGGAAGTTCTGCATCATCACATCCGCGTCGTCGACGAGACGCCAGAAGACTTCGAGCCCCGCCGGCGTATCCAGGTCAAGGAGGATCGTGTGTTTGCCCCTGTTGACATCGCTGTGCGTGAGAATGTCCTGCTTCGGGTCGTTGATCTTGATGACCTCGGCGCCGAACTCGGCGAGCGTACGGCCGGCGGTTGGCCCTGCCAGCACCTGGGTAAGGTCCAGGACGCGGAAACCAGCCAGCGGCGGTGCGGTCGATTCTCCACGCCCGGTTGTCTGCTCAATCGACGACGAAGACACGCTGGAGATCATTTCAGCGATGATTTTCGGGCGGTCCGCGTCGAGTGGGCGCCGCGGGGACGGTCGACCGGCGTCCGCACCGTACAGCCGGACCGGCGTGCCCGGCTGCTTCATGCCGCCATACTCCGGATCCGCTACCTCCACCACCGTGCCCGAGGCCCGTGCGTGGCCGTTCTCGATCCATTCCGCAGCGGTGCGGCAGATCGAGAGCGGAAGGCCCAGATCGTTGAAGCGATCTTCCCATTCCTGCGCGGAGCTGGAGGCGAACAGAGCCTCCATCCGGGACTGCAGTTCGGCCGCGAGCGCTGGCTCGGCCTGGAGCCGCGCAAGGTCCAGCAGGCCGGCCTCGCGCCAGTCCTGGCAGCCGAGCCCATCGACGAGGAAGTCCATGAAGCGCGGGTTAGCCGGGTGAAAGAAAACCCAGCGTCCGTCTGCACACTGGAAGACGCCGACACCCGGCCGGAATCGTTGCTGCAGCGGATTTCCGCCGCTGACGCGAGACGCCAGCCCACCGAAAGCGACGAACATGGCATCGAACAATGGCACCTCGACGCGCTGGCCCAGGCCGTCTCGCTCACGCGCGATCAACGCCGCCACAATCGAGTTCGTCGCGAGAAAGGCGGCGAAACTCGATGCAATCGGGATCGCGGTGTAGACGGGCTGGTCCGAGCCACCGAGTTTAGAAGGCCGGTACGTGTCCGTGGCAGCCGCGACAACGCCCTCCCAGGCGGCAACCCCGGCACGCGGATCGTCGGAGGCGAAACCCGGGATCGAGCAGTAGATCAGGCGGGGGTTCGTTGGCAGCATGGCGGTGGAGCCGAGCCCCAGGCGCTCCATTACACCAGGACGGAAGTTCTCGATTACCACGTCAGCATTTCTGACCAGTTGTTGAGCAGTTTGCCGGTCCGTTTCGCGTTTGAGGTCCAGCACGATGCTGCGCTTACCCCGATTCCAGGTTGCATTAGCGGGCGTCTGCAGTCGTGGTCCGCCGGGTGGATCAACACGCACCACATCGGCACCCTGGTCAGCAAGCATCATCGCCGCCAACGGGCCGGCTATGTATTGGCCGAAATCTATGACGCGAATTCCGTTCATCACTCCAGGCATGGTGCAGCGTCCTTTCACCAGGCGATTGCCCGTTGACATACAGATACAACATATGCACGATTGTCGCCACATGCCATCTGCAAACCGCGAGCGGCATGGGAGGAGGCCCGCCTGTGGATAGGGAGAACTACTGGTCTGGACGAGTCCGGAGAATAAGCCGAAGAGACCTGCTCGGCAGTGTGGCGGCCGGTGGATTCGGCTTCGTCGGGCTGGCTCTGGTTGGCTGCAGCAGCAGTAACAACAACGCCAACACCGCTGCCGGTAAGAGTGCGTCGGCAACCTCGGCCTCCGCGCCTGCCACGCCAAACACTCGCGCTCAACCGAAGCAAAACGATGTGGCGAGCGCAGCTCCAGCCACTGCGGCGGCCGGAGGGCAGCCCAAACGCGGCGGCAAGATCACGGCTGTCGTCAATTCATCCCAGGCATACCTGTTCGTCGATCCGGGCGGTACCGGCTCGCAGTACGCCCACTTCGGCGACGCCAGCATCCTGATGAACGAGCACCTGCTGACGTTCGATTGGGACAACCCCGGCCGCTTCGTCTTCCGCCTGGCCGAGAAGATCGAGCAGCCCGACCCGACCACCTACACCATTCATCTACGCAACGGCGTCAAGTTTTCGAACGGCGACGACCTGAACGCCGAAGCCGCGAAATTCGCGATCGACCGGCTGAATCGAAAGCTG
The DNA here is from genome assembly GCA_038240805.1 of Dehalococcoidia bacterium. GTDB lineage: Bacteria > Chloroflexota > Dehalococcoidia > CAUJGQ01 > CAUJGQ01 > JBBRGK01. Next base: position 3,064 of record JBBRGK010000384.1, read on the forward strand.
CCGGGCACGCCGTTCACCACGGCACTGGCGAACTATCCAACCGCCTCGGCGATCGACGCGACCACGCTTCAGATCAAAAATGAGAAGCCGTATCCCGACATGTACCAGGACCTGGCAGGGTCGCTGGGCATCCCGGTCAGCCCCAGGTATTACAAGACTGCGGATGACCCATGGGGCTTCTCCGACAGCAAACTGGCTGCCCCCGTCACCGCAGGGCCGTTCAAGGTCAGCAATTTCCGGCCTCGCGAGACGATTGACCTTGCACGCTTCGACGGCTACTGGGGCGGCGCCAAATACCTGGACGCGATCATCAACCCGGCGATCGCCGAGGACACCACGCGGGTCAACCTGATCAAGACGGGCGAGGCCGCCCTGATCGGCAACGTGCCGCCACAGGACCAGCCGGACCTTAAGAAGGACCCGAGCCTTAACCTGGACGACCGCCCCGGCATCAAGATCGAACACCTCTTTTATAACGGCACACGCCCGCCGTTCGGACCCGCAACGCCGCAGACCAGGGCCTTCCGGCGGGCGATGCTGATGGCGATCGACCGTGATGCGATCGTCAAGAACATCTGGCAGGGCCACGGCAAGGTAGCCGACTCCGTACTGCTGCCCAGTGAGTTCGGCTACGTAGCGCAGCCACTCATTCCCTATGATCCGAAGGCCGCAAAGCAACTGCTCCAGGACAACGGCTGGGACTTCAATTTCACCATCAAGTTCCTCGGCACGCAGGGGGCCTTCACCGCAGACAAAGCGTTTATAGAGGCGGCAGTCCAGATGCTCCAGGCGATCGGGGTCAAAGTAAGTCTGCAGATTCTCGCCGACTACTCATCGTTCGTCCAGATCGCGACGACAAACACGCCGGACAACTTCGCCAAATACGACATGCTGATCACGTCGCTGACTATGCAACCGCAGCCGGCGGCGCGGATCTGGGGAATCCTACGCACCGACAACACGCTGTCTCA
>JBBRGK010000385.1:0-4027 GCA_038240805.1 Dehalococcoidia bacterium
CCAAAATCCACAAGCAGGCACGCGGCGAACGGCGCCGCGATGATCTGGCCGCAGTCCAACACCCGCAGCCCGTGTAGGGCTCCCGGGCGGAAGGCTTCGCCACCGAATGCCGATGCGGTCATCGCATTACCGTCCGATGAACGCCGGCTCGCGTGGCTCAATAAACGCCCGCATACCTTCGCGCTCCACGATCAGGTCTTCGTGCTCAGCCCTGGAACTCATCGAGCTTCCTCTCTGTCCTGACAGGCGTGTTGGCGTGCCCGGCCTGGTCGCTGTCCCGACCGCGCCCGAAGTGTGCCACGGAGCTGCGGTGACGGTCAAACCAGAATAGTAAGCCCTACGCCGCTTAAACCGGATGGCAGCACAGCGATGGATCGTATACTGACGCCATGTTGCCGGGAACGCTGCTTGGTCTGATCCTTTTCGCGCTCGCCGTGGTCATCTTCTTTGATGTGATCACCGTGTCATTCGGTCGCCTGGGACTATCGCCCTGGGCGACCCTGCTGATTTTCGTCGCTTCTTTTCTGGGCAGTCGCGTCAACGTGCCTCTCTGGCAGAGCAGTCACCTCGTCGTACCAGCAATGAGGCATGCGGTGCGCGGCTTCATCTACTACCGCCCGCCCGTGGTCACCAATGAAGTCGTTGCGATCAACGTCGGCGGTGCGGTTATCCCTATCCTGCTCAGCCTGTGGCTCTTCCCGAGGGCACCGTTTTTCCGCACTCTGCTGGCCATAGCGGTGGTCGCGATCGTGGCACACTTTACGGCCACAATCGATCCGGGCAGAGGCGTGACAATGCCCGTTTGGATTGCACCTCTGCTGGCCGCTTTGCTCGGACTCGTGCTAACGTTTGGCAAAGGCGCGGCGCCGTTGGCGTACATCGCGGGCACGTTGGGCACGCTCATCGGCGCGGACATCTGGAACCTGCCACGCCTCAGCCAGATGGGCAGCGGCGTCCTCAGCATCGGCGGCGCAGGCGTCTTCGACGGCGTTTTTCTGGCAGGACTGGTGGCAGCACTGCTCAGCATTGAAAGGCCGCGCCGACAGCGATATAGCCGTCCGCCTGCGGTCACATGATGCGAAGGTCGCGATCGCATGGCCGTCGTTGATCTTCGGGCGGTCATCGCCCTCCCCCCGGCTGAGGTCTACACGGCGCTCGCGAACCTGTCTCTCCGGCCTTCCCTCGATCCAACGATCACCGAGATCATGCCACCAGCCGGCGAGACGGTCGTGGGGACGTCCTTCTCCGGCCGCGGCACCGCGTCCGGGTCCAATAGCGGCTTCGACGGCGTGGTCACCGCTGCCGAAACCGGGCAGATTTTCGGGCTGGGGTTGACGACGGCGGACGGGGCGCGGCTGGTCGAGGAGATTCGCTTGAGCGCTGTTTCGAGCGGCACTCTGCTGGCGTATCACGCCGAACTGCGCCTGCCCGGCGGAGTCTTTGGCAGGCTGCTCGATCGGCTGATGGTGGGCAGCGGGTTTCAAAAGCAACGCGAAGGTGTGCTCGCCCACATGAAAGCGGCGCTCGAGCGTCGCGCCAACGAGCAATGAGAAGGGGCGGCCATTGGGCCGCCCCTGAAAGTACCGTCTGATACGCGCTTAGCGCTTGGTGTACTGCGGAGCCTTACGGGCACGCTTGAGCCCATACTTTTTACGCTCCTTCATGCGAGCGTCGCGGGTAAGCAGCCCCGCTTTGCGCAGGGTTGGCTTCAGGCCTTCGTCGACGAGGATCAGCGCCCGCGACACGCCGTGAGAAATGGCGCCTGCCCAGCCGGTAACGCCGCCGCCGCTCGCCACGATCTGGACGTTGAAGCGCCCGGCCTGACCGGTCAGCCGCAGCGGTTGCGTGATAATCGCCTGGTGGGAGGCTCGGGTAAAGACATCCTCCATCGCCTTACCGTTGACGATGATCGTGCCCGTGCCGGGATACAGGCGGCAGCGAGCGACCGATGTCTTGCGCCGTCCAGTGCCATGGAAATAGTGCTGCTGCGTTGTCACGCCTTCGTCTCCTCTGAACCCGTCACCGCTTCATCAGACTTCGCAGACGCCGGCGCTTCCGCCGTGGCCTTCTGGCCCGCGTCCGGTGTTTCGGCATTCGCCGTGGCCGTCACCGCGCTGATGGTTTCCACCGGTAGCGTTGCGACAACCGGACCGGGCGCATCGTGCACTGCCACCGCTCCCGGCGGCTCGACCGCAGCAACCGCTGCCGGAGCGGGGACAGCGACTGCGGTCGTGGCGGCTGCCAAAGCTGCACGGGTGGCCGCACGCGCCGCCGGACCCTTCTTGCGTCGCGGATCCTTTGGTGGCTGCGACAGAGCTGGCTGCGCCGGGCCGTTTACCTGCGCTTCATGCGGATGCTCACCGCCAATGTATACCTTTAAGTGTCCGTGCAATTCCCGGCCCAGGCGGTTATGCGGCAACATACCATGAACGGCGTGCTCAATAACTCGCGCAGCGTTTCGCTCCATCTCGTCGCGAACTGTGCGAATTTTCATACCGCCCGGATACTGCGAGTGCCGGTAGTACTTCTTCTGTTCTGGTTTGCGGCCGGTCAGTCCCACCCTGCTCGCGTTGACGACGACCACGTAGTCACCGGTGTCGAGATGCGGGGCATAAATAACCTTATGCTTGCCCCGAATGAGGCTCGCCACCTGCGAGGCCAGCCGGCCAAGAGGCACCCCGGTTGCGTCGAGGACGTGCCACTCACGCCTGACCTCCGACGCCCTGGTACTGTACGTTTTCATCCGTTTTCACCCATTTCGAATCGCACGCTCTCGTACGCTACCTCAACCAGGCTTAGTCCCTGCGGCGGTGCTGTCGGTCCGGCAGCACCGGGCTTTGCCTTCAACAAAAACTCCGTGAACGCTCTCTCGGAGAGCCGCTCCCGGCCCGTTTCTACCAGTGCCCCCACCATGCGTCGCACCTGGTGCGGCAAAAAGGCGTTTGCCTCAAACTCCAGCGTAATCAGACTGCCAACGCGCTTCAGGTCGGCCCGGGTCATCGTTCGCACGGTGCTGCTGCCTTCGTCCACGCGGCCTGCGAAAGCGGCAAAATCGTGCTCTCCGACCATTTGCGCCATCGACCGCTGCATCGCCTCCATGTTCAGGTGGTGCGGCATGTACCAGACCGTCCGTCGTGCCAGCGGCGACCGAACTACCGCATTCAGAATCCTGTACTCGTACCGCCTGCTGGTAGCGCAGCGCCGCGGGTCGAATCTGACATTTACCGTCATCGCAGCCACAACGCTGATGTCACCGGGCAACCTCGCATTGAGCGCCCGCTGCAGGTCCGCAGCCGTCCATCGGGTAGGCACAGCGACCGTGGCCACCTGGCCCGTCGCGTGTACCCCAGCGTCGGTACGTCCGGCGAAGGCCGCACGCTGCGGTCTGCCGGCCAGCGGTTCGAGTGCTTTTTCCAGTTCCTCCTGCACGGTCTTCGCATTCGACTGAAACTGCGAGCCGCCATAGGCGGTGCCGTCGTATTCCAGTTTCAGCGCGAACGTGCGCTCTTCTACCATCTGCCGCAGCTACACCAGCTCGATGATCGCCATCGGAGCGCCATCACCGAGGCGCGGTCCGAGCTTGATGATCCGCGTGTAACCGCCGGGTCGTGTCGCATAACGGGGCGCCACGTCAGAAAACACATGCGCGACAATGTGTGGGTCATAGACAAAGCGCAGGGCCTGCCGCCGCGCATGCAGGGTGCCGTCCTTGCCGAGCGTGATGATCTTTTCCGCCATGGGACGAATCTCTTTGGCTTTGGGCTCAGTCGTTTTTATCCGGCCATGCTTCAGTAACTCGCCCACAAGGTTTCGGAACATCGCCGTGCGATGGCCGGTGTTCCGGTTGAACTTACGCCCGCTTACTTGATGTCGCATAAAGGCAACTCGTAACGTCCGCAGACGCTACTCCTCCTCACCGTCTTCGCGCCGGCGCAGGAAATCGATCCCGCTGCTGGCATCGCTTTTACCCCGCAGTGCTTCCATGAGCGCCGCGCCGAGAGTTCCTAGTTCTTCTTCGTCATCATCT
>JBBRGK010000386.1:0-4017 GCA_038240805.1 Dehalococcoidia bacterium
TCTCACGCAACGCGGTCATTTCGAGGCTGGAATCCGCGGCGTGAACAGCCCCACCGGGAAATGAAATCTGCCCCTTGTGATGCTCGACAATATGAGACCGGACGGTAAGCAGCACGCGGTCCTCACCGGCAAGGTGACTGAGCAATAGCAACACTGCTGCTGGCATCGCGTCGGGCTCGTGCAGCCGCTTCGGCTTGTACGTTGATAACCGTTCGCGGCCCAAATTGATGTAATTGATGGGCTGATTCCGGCCTGGGTTCGTGTGGCACTCGCTCATGCCGCTACCGTGAGCCCCGCAGGCGTGGATCCAGGTAGTCGCGCAGGGCATCGCCGAGGAAATTGAACGAGAACACGACGAGGCTGATAGCCGCTCCGGGGAAGATGACCAGGAAGGGGTACCGCTGCATCACGCCCGATGCCTCGTTGATCATCGCCCCCCAGGAAGGCGTCGGCGGCCTAATACCCACACCCAGGAAGCTGAGGGAAGCCTCGGCCAGGATCGCCGCGCCAAGGCCGGCAGTAGCGAGGATAATCGCCACGGGCACGACGTTTGGCAGTACGTGGCGCACGAGAATTCGGGGATTGCTAGAGCCGATCGACCGGGCAGCGTCGATATACATCATTTCCTTGATCGAAAGTGTGCTGGCTCTGATCACGCGCGACACCCCAGGCCAGGAAGCAATTGCCAGCGCAGTGACCACGTTTGGCAGCGAGCGGCCCAGAGCAGTGACGATCGCGAGTGCGAAGACGATATTTGGCAACGATTGGAAGCACTCGACGATCCGTTGCAGAAAAAAGTCGGTACGTCCACCGAAGTAGCCGCTCACGAGGCCAACAGCGACGCCGAACCCGACACCAAACGCCACAGTGAAAAACCCGACCTCGAGCGAAATCGTGGCGCCCGTAAGCACGCGGCTCAGCTGATCTCGCCCGAATTTATCGGTGCCCAGCGGGAACTCCGCCGAGGGAGTTCGATACGTCTTGCCAGTTATGCCAATATTTGGGTCGTGAGGGCGCAGCAATGGTGCAGCGACCGCGACGGAAATGAACAAAACCATCAGGATAAGCCCGATCGCGCCGAGCGGTTTTCTGCGCATGAAGCCGCCGATCGCGCCGAGCGCCACGCCGCTCCCCAGACGTCGCTGAGGGATCCGCAGAACAAGGTCGGGGCTGGTTTGCATGCTTTTCGCCGTTCAGCCGTTTCAGTCGTATCTGATGCGTGGATCGATGAAGGCGTACGCGAGGTCCACGAACAGGTTCAAGGTCACGTACGTAAACGCCCCGAGGAGCACGATCATCTGCGTTACCGGGTAATCACGTTGACTTATCGAGGAAACGAGGTACCGCCCAATCCCCGGCAATGCGAAAACACTTTCGGTGATCACAGCTCCGCCAAGCAGCGTCCCAAGTTGAAGCCCGGCGATCGTAATCACCGGCAGCAGCGCGTTTCTTAGCCCGTGCCGCAAGAGTACGGAGCGGAATCTCAGACCTTTGGCGCGAGCGGTCCGCACGTAATCCTCGCGCAGCACGTCGAGCATCGTCGAGCGGGTGATGCGGCTCAGGATCGCCGAAAAGCCGTAGCCAAGAACCAGGATCGGCGCCCACATTTGCTGGAGGTTCTTAGCGGGATCGCTCCACAGGCTCGCGAAACCCGCAGGCCGAACGTAGTGAAAATAATGCTGGAGCGCGTATATCAGCAGCGTTCCCAGCAAAAAGCCAGGCAGAGAGAGGCCGGCGACGCTGAGGACACGAAACACGTAGTCCGCCGGCCGATCCTGCTGAACGGCTGAAATGATGCCAACCGGGATGGCGATAAGCATCGACATCAGCACCGCGCCGATGGCAAGCTCGACCGTCGCAGGCAGGCGTGAGGTGATCTCGTCGCCGATTGCGTGATGGGAGAACAGGGACTTGCCGGGATCAAGCCGGGCTATGCCGCTGATCCAGGTCCAATACTGCACCGGCAGCGGGTCATTCAGTCCCAGATCCTTGCGGAGCTTGTCCACCTGTTGCTGCGTTACGCCCTGGGCCGAGCCGCCGCCGGTGAGGATCTGCCGGGCGACATCGCCCGGCAGCGCCCTCATCACCAAAAAGATCAGCAACGAAACACCGATAAGCGTCGGCACCAGGCTTAGCAGGCGCCGCATCACATAGCGTTGCATTGATTCCCTGCCACCGAGGCCACCCGGTTGTCACTACCGCTGCAGCCAAACGTCCTGATACCGTTTGTTGGTGTACAGCGATGCGTGGTACTTGTAGTTCTGGACGCTGTTGTAGATGCCATTGTTGTACTTCACGTAGTACAACTGCAGCGTCTGGTAGACCGATAGCGCCTTCTTGTCCATCTGATTGACGAGTGCCTTGCGCTTGCCGTTATCCAGTTCCTGGGTCTGCTGCTCGTACAGACTATCGATCTCAGGATCGTTGAGCGCCGACCAGTTACGCACCGCTGTGCTTGTCGAGATCTCGGCGAAGGTCGCATCGGGGTCATCGAGCGATATCGACACGGTCCAGGCGATCACGTCGAACTGGCCCTTGTAGGCCGCGTCGTAGGCGGCCGTGCTGTCACGCGGGTCCAGGTCGAGCTGAATCCCGATCTTTGCCAGCGCCTGCTGCGCCCAGGTGAAGGTTGCGCCGAAGTCCGTGCGCGAGAGAAGAGAGCCTTTGAACGGCAACTGCACTCCTGCCTGCTGCAACAGCGCTTTTGCCTGGTCGATGCTGCTCTGTCCGTAGCCGGGGATAGCTTTCAGCTGGTCGATCGGAAGACCCCAGGCGCCGGAGCCGCGCATATAGCCCCCGAGTTCTCCGTCGCCGCCGCGGATAACGTTGATCGCGTCGCTGCGGTCCAGCGCCAGACTGACCGCCTGCCGCACGCGAATGTCGTCCCATGGCTTCTTCTTCGTGTTGAAGAAAATCACATCGCGCGTGTAGCTGGACGTGACCAGATTCTGCGCCTTGCCGCTTGTTTCGGACTTCACGCGGTCCACGTTTTCGTGCGCGATAGGGTAAAACTGCTGATACTGACCACCCAGGAAATTCGTGAACGCCGTGTTGTCGTCCGCGACAACGTAGAAGTTCAATCCGTCAAGGTACGGACGACCGCTAATCCAGTAGTCGGGGTTCTTTTCAAGCTCTATCCGGTCGCCGCGTTGGTAGGTTTTCAGTTTGAATGGTCCCGTGCCAATGAACTTCTCGCCCAGATCGCCGGTGGCGTCGATGACCGCCTTCGGACCGATGCCGAAGTAATGCGTCGCCAGATTCGGCAGCAGCGAGGGGTTTGGCCGCGAGAGCTTCAGCGTGACCGTGTTCGGGTCGGGCGTCTCCATGCCGCTGAGTGCGGCGAGTACGCCCTGTCGCGGACTCGGCTTCTTGTTCGTCGGCGATTTTATCCAGTCAAGGTTCGCCTTGATGTCGGCGCTGGTGAAGGGCGTGCCATCGTGAAACTTGATTCCGGGGTGAAGGTGAAAAATGTAGGTTGCGCCGTTGTCCGGAGTCTCCCACTTGTCGGCCAGGTCGGGAAGCAGCTTGCTGTCCAATTCATCGGCCGGATCAATCTGAAGAAGCTGGTTGTAGCACGGCGCCTCCGGCCATAGGGCCCCGTAGGTGCTGACCTGATGCAGGTCAAGCTGCTGCGGGTCGCTGGCGGTGCGCTGGCTGATAACGCCGCCCGGTTTGGGAACGCTTGCTGCCGGCGGTGCCGCTGTTCCCGCCGGCTTCGCTGCCGCAGTTCCTGGCGCTGCGCCCGACGACCCGGTGTTGCCGTTGGCTGAATTTGCCGGCTTGTTGTTGTTGGAACTGCCGCAACCGATCAGCCCCGCCGCCGCAAGACCGACACCGGTCAGGGCACCGCCTCGAAGCACCGTCCGGCGTCCGTGGCGGTTCACTGCGAGCCGCTGCCAGTAACTCTCTCCGCTCATCTCTGTCCCTCTTTTTTGCCGCGCCGGTGTGCGCGCAGCACCTCGAACCACTGACGCGTGGCAGCATAATACACCAGTTGTGGAGGACTGGCATTCTCGA
>JBBRGK010000387.1:0-4012 GCA_038240805.1 Dehalococcoidia bacterium
TGGCGATTAACGCGATGGGCAACAATATCGTGCGCATTCTCGGCCCGTCGCTCGGCGGCGTGCTGATCGGGTTCAACCTGTCCGCTTGCTTCTTTGCGCAGGCCGCTGCGTATGCGGTCGCGTCGGGCGCAACGTTCCTCATCCGCACCAGAAGCGTGCGCGCGATCAGCACCCTGTCCGTGTTCGGCAGCATCGGCGACGGCATCCGTTATATGTGGAAAGACTCACTGGTGCTGACTCTGCTGCTGGTGACGATGATCCCATCGCTGCTGGTGTACCCATACGTCAGCTTCATGCCGGTGTTTGCGGAGAAGGTTCTGCAAGCAGGCGCGGCGGGAAACGGAATTCTGCTGACCGCCGTCGGGTTCGGCTCTATCGCTGGTGCGGCCTGGGTCGCAGGGCACTCGTCGTACCGGCACCGTGGCTGGGCGATGCTGATCGCGAATTCGATCTACATGATCTGCGTCGCCGCCTTTGCCCTATCGCAGCAGTTCGCGCTGGCTTTCGGCTTCCTGGTGCTTGCAGGCGTGGCGAACTCCATTTACAACACCTACAACCAGACCCTGCTGCAACTCCATGTGAGCAATGAGTACCGGGGCAGGGTGCTGTCGCTCTACCTGACCCTGAGCGCGATTACGCCGGTCGGCAGCCTGCTGATGGGGGTGATGATCGACAGGTTCGGAGCGCCAGCCATTGTCAGCTCGTGGGCGCTCACTGGCGCGCTGCTCGCGGCGCTGGTGACGGTGCGTTCGAAGCGCGCCCGTGCACTGTAGCGCGATGCAGGCGCCGTTCACCCCTGCGCCATCTCTGGTCGCCGGGTCGTGAGCTGCGAAGGAAGCAGCCAGAGTCCCCCGGGTTCAGGGACAGCGAACGATCACGAGGCTGGGTCCTGAATTTATCAACAGAAAGCCGGTCAGACCTGCCGGGCAGGTAGCGTCGGGCTGTGTGGACGATGGCACCGCGTTGGCAGCCAGCCCCGGGAAGGGGTTAAACAGCCCCAGTTGCCCGGTCGTGATCACGACCGGGGAAACCAGCGGCGGGTTTGGGCCGACTGCCCCGACGTAGGCGTCGCTCGAATCCACTACATCCTGGATCACGATCGAATCGAGCTCAGGGATCGAAGGCAGCGCTACAGTGGCGTTGATGATGCCGCTTCCGTCTGCGGTAACGGTGTTGTTTGCCATCGCCGCTGTGCAGGTGCTGGTCAGGAGAATGTTGAAGCTCTGACATGCCGATACAAGAAAGGTGGCGTTGGGGCGCCCCCCGGTAATGGCCACTGCCACCGACGTTCCGTCCACCGATGGCGATACGACGCCCTGGCCGGAGGCCGATGAGCCAAACGGCGCCAGAAGCACGGCCGATACCCCCAATGCCTGTGCGACGCCTGCGCCACCTGCCGCAGCGGCAACCAGCATGGCGGCAGCAACCCCTGTTCTGGCCATGATCGATGCTATTCTTGCATTCATCGTGTGCTCCTCTTCTCCTCGTTTGCTGCCGGCGTAATCATGACACGAGCGGGTCGGACGAGAGGTTTCAACCGCGATCAGCGATGGGCACCGGTTCGTACAGATTGACTTGGAGGAAAGCATGCCTGACGAAACATTCCGTGGAATAGTAGGCCGCACGACCAGCGAATCGAAGCCCTGGTGGCCACAGCCGCCAACCGCACCGGATGGGGCGCCGAACGTTGTCTACATCGTCTTCGATGACCTCGGCTTCGCGGACTTCGGCTGCTACGGATCTGAGATAGCGACGCCGAACGTTGACGCGCTGGCGGCTGGAGGACTCCGCTACACGAACTTTCACACGACGGCGCTCTGTTCGCCGACCCGTGCCTCATTGCATACGGGTCGCAACCACCACTCGGTCGGTATGGGCGGACTTGCGGACTGGGATTTTGGCTTCCCGGGAATGCGCGGGCGCATCGCCAAAAGCGCCGGGACGCTTGCCGAGATGCTGCGGCTGGCAGGCTACAACACCTTTGCGACCGGCAAGTGGCATCTGACTCCCACGTTTGAAACGTCGCAGTCCGGCCCGTACGACCAGTGGCCGTTGCAACGCGGCTTCGACCGTTACTACGGCTTCCTCGAAGGCGAGACTAACCAGTGGTACCCGGAGTTGACACTTGACAACCACCACATCGAGGCGCCGGACCGCCCCGGCTACCACCTCTCGGAGGACATCGCCGGCCAGTCCATTGGGTTCATTCGCCAACAGCAGTTAGTAACGCCGGATAAGCCGTTCTTTCTGTATATGTGCCTCGGGGCGCAACATGCACCGCACCACGCGCCGGCCGAGTTCATTGAAAAATACGTGCCCGTGTTCGAAAAAGGCTGGGACGCCACACGTGAGGAGCGTCTGCGCCGGCAGAAGGTTCTTGGCATCGTGCCGCCCGAGACCGAGCTTCCTGAGCGCAATCCGGGTGTCCGCGCCTGGGCAGAGCTGAGTGACGATGAACGTCGCCTGGCTGTGCGCCTGCAAGCGGCGTTCGCGGGCATGCTCGAACATGCCGATCTGCAGATTGGCCGGCTGGTCAGCTTTCTCTCAGAGATAGGGCAACTGGAGAACACCGTCATCGCGCTCATCTCCGATAATGGCGCCAGCCAGGAGGGTTCGCCGTTCGGCACTGTCAACGCTCTACGCTACTTCAACGGTGTGCGGGATACGCTCGACGAGAACCTGGCCCATATCGACGAGATCGGGCAGGGCCACCTGAACAACAACTACCCGCTCGGCTGGGCAATGGCAGGGAATACGCCGCTCAAGCGCTACAAGCAGAACACTCACGGCGGCGGCGTCCGCGACCCTTTAATCGTTCACTATCCGAAGCGGATCACGGATGCAGGTGGCATTCGACGCCAGTTCCACCACGTCTCGGATATCACCCCGACCGTGCTGGAGTTAATCGGGCTCCAACCACCTGCGCAGATAAACGGCGTTACGCAGCAGCCGGTCGAGGGGACGAGCCTCGTCTACAGCTTCGCCTCGCCGGATGAGCCGACGCAGAAGACGAGCCAGTACTTTGAGATGCTGGGCCACCGTGGCATCTGGCACGACGGCTGGAAGGCCGTCACCTGGCACCGACAGGGAACACCGTTCGATGCCGACCAGTGGGAGCTTTACCACCTGGACCAGGACTTCAATGAACTGCACGACCTGGGGAGCGAGCAGCCCGAAAAGCTACAGGAGATGGTCGGACGATGGTTCGCCGAAGCGGGCACGTACAAAGTGCTGCCAATGAACGACACGTTAGCCAGATTTGTCAGCTCGAACCCTTACAGCCCTGCGGCTCGAAATCACTGGGAGCTGCGACCGGGGGCAGGACGAATTCCGCGGGCGGCGGCGCCGGATATTCGTAATCGCTCGTACAGCATCACGGCCACGGTTGAGATCCCGGAGGGAGGCGCTGAGGGCGTTCTGGTCGCGCAGGGTGACTGGTGCGGCGGCTACGCGCTCTATGTCCAGGACGGCCACCTGATCCACGACTACAACTTTGTGAACCGCCATTACCTGGTGCGTTCGGACCGGACGGTGCCCACAGGGAAAGCTGAGCTTCGTTTCGAAGTGCGGAAGACAGGTCCGTTCCAGGGAGAGGGAACGCTATTCATCAATGGCGAGCCCTGCGGCACGGTGGATATGCCGCAGACCTACCGCGCACAATCATCTTTCATCGGGCTCGAAGTCGGCCAGGCGCCGAGGCCATCGGTCGGCGACTTTGAGGCTCCATACCCGTTCACCGGCACCCTGCGCACGGTTGTGGTTGACCTCGGAGATGACCAGAAGATAGACGCTGCGGGCGAGCTCAGGGGTGCACTGCGGCGGCAATGATGGTGCCGGCTGCATCACGAACGCAGCGAAACCCCATGTGTCCCGTGGTGCTCGCCGGATCGTTCGCACTGCGTGCGGCCACACGATAGCGGAAGCAGTAGCTTTCGTGGCACAGATAGCTGCCACCACGAATGACGCGCTGTGAGCCCTGCTCAGGTCCGCGCGGGTTCGTCAACGCGCCGCC
>JBBRGK010000388.1:0-4004 GCA_038240805.1 Dehalococcoidia bacterium
ATGTCGATGGGCGAGTATGTCTACTTCAAACTGCTCGGACAGCGCGGCGCCAGCTTTTCCACCGCAGCCTGGTCCGGCCTGCTGAATCGCGAATCTCTGACCTGGGACGCAGAACTCCTCAAAAGCCTGCCAGTCACAGTCGAGCAGTTGGCGCCCCTGCGTGACACCTCCGAGCCATTAAAGGGGATGGCCCCCGACTACGAAAAGCTCTGGCCGGCACTAAAAGACGCTGCCTGGTTTCCAGCTATCGCAGATGGGTACGCAAGCAATATCGGCAGCGGTGCGACAGCGGGCTCTACGCTCGCCCTGGCCGTCGGTACGAGTGGTGCGGTGCGGGCGTTGCTGCCGAAGCCGCCGCGAACCGTGCCCGATGGGCTCTGGTGTTACGCGGTTAACCGGAAGCAGTCGCTCTTTGGCGGAGCAGTAAACGACGGCGGCCGTGCCCTTACCTGGCTGCGTGGTCTCCTCAACCTGCCGGAAGAAGAGGCACTTCAGAAGGCGATTCAGGCCGCTCCTTCTGCTGACACACCGACCGTGATGCCGTTTTTGACCGGCGAGCGCAGCCCCGGCTGGGCAAGCCATGCGACCGCAAGTATTACCGGCATGGAATTGCACTCGACATCCACGGACATCTTCCGGGGCATGCTTGAAGGTGTCGCCTTTCGCTTGGCGCTGATCGCCGAAGAGATCCGGGGCACGGGACCCAAAGTCACCAGGATCATCGCCAGTGGCGGTGGCGTCGAAGGCGCGCCGGATTGGCTGCAAATTATTGCCGACATGACTGGCGTTCCTACTGCGCTGTCGCTTGAGTCGCAAGCCACCCTGCGCGGAACAGCGGAAATAGTGCTCGACGTACTCGCTCCGAAGACGCAGCGCACGCCAGCGGCGACCTCGCAACCGTGCCGACCGAAAGCAGCCAGCGCAGCCGTGTACGCAGCTAAACGCGAACGGTTTCTCTCTGACTACCGTGTCCTGGTGGCAGAACGTCAGGCAGCGCCTGTGGCGGGAAACGTTGAACAAACGAGAGCGCCTGCCCGATAGACTCGCACTCGCGAGTCCTTGCGAAGGGGTCCGGTGGTCGGATACGGCTTCAACCGTGTGGTCACGCTTCTCGAATATCCGAAGCGGGTTGCCGGGCAAAACGCCGTGGTAGTACGCTGTTGTTGGAAAGCACCGACGAAGACCAGTAGCGGATTTCACCGGGAATCAGAGAGCTGCCGTTTCTGAGATGGCGGCATCCGCAGTCCGCGAAGACACTTCTGAGCGCGGAGAAAAGCGGCCCTTCAGGCCGGGTAAGCTCCGACGGCTGGCCCTCGTTAACGGGCCTGTGAGGCCGAAGTCCGTAAGAGGACGCCGGCGAATTGCGGTGGCACCACGGGAAGCCCCCTCGTCCGCATGACGAGAGGGTATTTTTATGCCCGGAGGTGTCCTCATGGAACGACTGGAACGAATCTGGACCACTGATCTGGCGGCACATGCTGGCGAGCAGGTGCATTTGAAGGGATGGCTACACCGGCTGCGGCGGCTCAGCAACGTCTGCTTTCTGGTGCTGCGAGACGCACATGGCCTGGCACAGATCGTCGTCACCGATCCTGCACTCGTGGATGCGCTTGCTGCGGTCAACGCGGAGAGCGTCCTCAGCGTGGCCGGTACTGCGGTGAAAGAGGCGCACGCGCCCGGTGGAGTCGAGGTTCACGACCCGACCGTAGAGGTGATCTCAGCAGCTGCCGAGCCGCCGCCATTTGACCTTTTCCGCCCCTCCCTCAAAGCCCTGCTGCCCACCGTTCTTGATCACGCAGCGATAACACTCAGGCATCCCCGGCACCGGGCGGTGTTCCGGCTGGCTGACGCATCCTTAGCCGGATTCCGCTCGACTTTGCGGTCGCGTTCCTTCACCGAGATCACCACACCAAAAATCGTGGGCGCAGCGACTGAAGGTGGTGCGAACGTATTCAAGCTCGATTACTTCGGCCGCCCGGCATACCTGGCGCAGAGCCCGCAGTTTTACAAGCAGATGCTGGTCGGCGTGTTTGAGCGCGTCTTTGAGATCGCTCCGGTCTTTCGCGCGGAACCGCACGACACGCCGCGTCATCTGAACGAGTACGTCTCGCTGGACGCTGAGATGGGCTTCATCGAGGACCACACCACGGTGATGCACATGCTGACCGAAACGATCCGGGGCATGCTGGACGCAGTTCAATCGGAGGCAAGTGCCGCCCTTTCTTTGCTTGACCTCACGCTTCCGGAAATGCCGGGGACACCCCCGTCAATACACTTCAGCGAAGCGTTGGAGATGGTTGGCTGTGCTCTCGGAGAAGACTTGAGCCAGGAGCCAGACCTCGCACCGGCTCACGAGCGCTTCTTGGGAGAGTGGGCGAGGCGGGAGCATGGTTCCGAGTTCCTCTTCGTGGTCGGCTACCCTATGTCGAAGCGCCCGTTCTACACGCACCCTGATCCGGCGCGTCCCGAATCCTCGAACAGCTTCGACTTACTGTTTCGCGGGCTGGAACTCGTGACCGGCGGACAGCGGCTGCACAGATACGAAGACTACCTGGCAGTTCTGGCCGCAAAGGGGCAGAACCCGGCGGCGCTGGAGGGGTATCTGGAAGCTTTCAAATATGGCATGCCGCCGCACGGTGGGTTCGCGATCGGGCTCGAGCGCTGGGTAGCCAGGCTTACGGGCGCCGCAAACGTCCGCGAGGTGACGCTATTCCCCCGCGACCTTCAGCGGCTGTTCCCCTAAGCGGGATTGCGGACCGGGCCGGAGTTGACCGCAGGCCGGTCGAGCTAACAGAACCCCATTCAGCTGCGGTCTCAGACTAGCTCTTCAGCTTCTGGTGCGAGACAGCCGCTGTCTTCGCTTCGGTTCGCCTATGAGTTCACCGTTCTCGTAGGCGGCTGGCCTCTTGCCTGCAGCCGGCATTGTCACGGTGCCGTTGATTCGCACGTCGAGAGCGTCAATGAAGTCCTGCAACAGTTCGTGACTCGCGCCGCGAAAGCGCTCCACTTCGTAGCGCTGGACCTGCTGCTCACTCAGGTCAAGCCGCTCCGCCAGTTCAGCTTCCGTGAGATTGGCAGCCGAGCGTGCTGCTGCAAGTATCTCCAGCAGTTCGCCGAGCGATGTATATGAGAACTGGCGCGTACGCCCGCTTTGCATCACCTTATAGTCTGACAATTCGTCGCGCAGATGTTGCGCCTCACTGGCAATGCCGGCCCGCAAAGCTTCTCGAATCAGAGCATCGCCTTCTGCAGGCTTCGCATCCATCTCTGCAAGAGCTTCCTCGAAGCGCCGCAGCTCACGCGACGTGATCTCGAATTCTCGCGAGTTTGCGATCATGGCATCTCACCAAGTTCTAGCACGACGATGCCTTTCGGCTCGCCGGTATGCATATCCACCTGGAAGAAATCAAGAAAGAGGCGCCCCGATGCTTCAGCCGGAATGGTGGAAGGAAAGAATTCACCGGCGTAGTGTGCTTTCTGCGCCGCGCGCGGGAAAGCCAGATCAAGCAGGGCTGGCGCCAATGCTCGAAGAAGTGCACCGTTCACACCTGTCGGATCCCAGCAGGCGTCGAAATCGCCCGGATTCGACCGCAAGCTCACGAAGCTCCCGTCGAGATATACGCGTTGGCAACCTGCGGACTTCAGCGCATTTACCCCCGCCCTGAAGCCACGCAAAAGAGCGCGCCTATGGCCCGTGCTGCCAAAACGTTTCTCTATCTCCGCCCAGGTCGCGCCGTGAATTCCGGGAGGCAGGTTTCCTGTGTTTAGATCGTTTGGTGGAATCAACGTTGTGTCGCGGGAACCACATCAGGCGCAGTGATCAGGGAGCACGGACGAGCCGGGAAGAGCTCGCACGAGCAATCAAGACCTTGGTCGGGGCGAGACGATTCGAACGTCCGACCTCCTGAACCCCATTCAGGTGCGCTACCAGGCTGCGCTACGCCCCGTGCCGGGAAGTGTAGCACCCGGGGATGGGCCGGACAACCGATACAGGCCGTAGCAGA
>JBBRGK010000389.1:0-4002 GCA_038240805.1 Dehalococcoidia bacterium
CAACGAGCGGCCGACCTGGGTAGAGGTGGACCTGGAGGCCATCCGCGAGAACCTGAAGGCGTTGCAGGCCGCAGCCGCACCGGCCGAGGTGATGGCTGTGCTCAAGGCCGACGCATACGGCCACGGCGCCCGCTGGGTGGCGCGGACGGTTGCCCTGAATTCCGCCGCGATGCTCGGCGTGGCGAGTCTGAACGAGGCCCTCGATCTGCGCGCCGAGGGCATCATGACGCCGATCCTGATCCTGGGCTACTCGCCTCCCTGGCAGGCTCGTGACCTGGCTCAGTCGGGCATTCGCGCCACAATCTACTCACTGCCGGTGGCGGAGCACTTTTCTCGCGTGGCGCGCGATCTCGGCCGCACGATCTCTGTACATATGAAGGTAGACACAGGCATGACCCGGCTGGGGGTACTGCCGGACGATGTACCGAACTTTGTCGAAGCGTTAACGCGCCTGCCTGGTATCAACATTGAGGGGATCTTCAGTCACATGGCGACCTCCGATACCGATATCGACTTCGCGACCGAACAGGGAGAGCGTTTCAGCACGGTCGTTGCCCGGCTGGAGGCGCTGGGGCATCGCTTCCGCTACGTCCACATGGAGAACAGCGCCGCCGTGATGCGCCATCTGCCGTTCGCCGGCAACCTGGTGCGTACCGGACTGGCGCTCTACGGGCTGTACCCGCTGCCGCGCGAAGAGACGGATGTGGTGTTGCGACCAGCGCTGTCGTTTAAGACGCGGGTGGCGCAGGTGAAAACCGTGCCAGAGGGCACCTCGGTCAGCTATGGCCGCCATTTCATGACCGCCCGTGAGTCGCGCATCGCCGTGTTGCCGGTTGGCTACGGCGATGGCTTCAGGCGCTCACCGGCAAACTGGAGCAGTGTGCTCGTTCGCGGCCGTCGTGCCCCGATCGCTGGCGTCGTCGCGATGGACATGACGATGATCGACGTCACCGATATCCCCGGCGTTCAGGAAGGCGACGAGGTGGTGTTGATCGGACGGCAGGGCGCCGAGACGATCAGCGTCGAAGATGTAGCAGCCGCGCTCGGCACGCTAAGCTACGAGGTGGTCACCCAGATTCTGCCCCGTGTGCCGCGACAGACGCGGTAACTGTAAAAAGGCCATCTTGCCCGCAATTTACTCTGGTCGAACCAGCGAGGACGCTCTTGTATCAGCGCAGCCTGTCGCCTGGCTATCGTTTGCATTAGTCGGGCGCGCCGTGTCCCGGTTGACGCCGGCCCGACCATCACATGACCATGTTCACGGGGCGCACGGCGCCCAACGCTCAGCCGGCAGGCAGAGAGAAGGAAACTCCGATGGATACAACAGCGGTGCTTGTGCCGCTCGATGGGTCGAAGGCCGCCGAGGCCGCGCTGCCCTACGCTGAAGCGATCGCGGCTGCAACCGGAGCTGGGCTGCACCTGTTCGCAGTAGCCGACCGACGCTGGGCCAGTGCTCTGAGCCCCGAACACGAGATACACGGCCAACTTGAGCGCCTGCATCGGCAGCAACCGCAGGACTACCTTGCCGCAATGGCTGCGGCGCTCGGCGCTCGCGGCATTGCCGCAACGTACAGCGTCACCGATGGCGACCCGGCGGCACAGATCCTGGCCGCAGCAGAGAGCGGCGCAGCTGGCATGATCGTGATGGCCACACACGGACATGGCCGCGTCGATCGTGCGATTATCGGCGGCGTCGCCGACAAGGTGATGCGAACCTGTGCCCGCCCGCTGCTGCTTGTGCAGATGGCAGAAAGCGACGCCGGCACTCGAACCGTGACGCTGCGCCACCTGATGGTACCGCTGGATGGCTCGGAGGCCGCGACTGCCGCACTGGCCCCGGCGGCCGAGCTCGTCGCTGCAACAGGCGCATCGATCACGCTCGTGCGGGTCGAGCCGTTCCTTTCACACTGGCTGACGGGCTTCGAGTCACCGCCAGACACGACCTCGGCCGAAGAAACCATCACCCAGTCTGGCATGGAATACCTTGATAGCGCCCGGGCGCTGCTGCCCCAGAACCTGCAGGTAGACACCCTGCTGCTGCGCGGCGGGGTTGATGCCAACCTGACCGAGTATGCCGAACACCAGGCCGTCGATCTCATCGTGATGACCACCCACGGCCACGGCGGACTGCGCGACCGCATCCTCGGCAGCACGACCGATCGCCTGATTCGCTCCGGCGCGCCGGTGCTGCTGATCAGGCCGGCAGAGTAGGAATCGGTCGCTGCGCTTCCGGCCCGCATGCGCGAACTCGAATCGCTGGACTCATCTTTGCGGCTTAACTCGGCGGGCGAACGTTATCGCACGGACTCACGGAATCTGGGCGCTCATCCCGCCCCGCGTTCGCACCTTCAGCCGGCGGGCCGCTCGCCAGAGACGCGCTGCCGCCTGATCGCCGCCTCCAGGGCAGCCACGAACGGAGTCATTTCCGCCGCATCCGGATAGGCGGCCATTCGTCTGATCCTGCCATCTTGCGCCTCGCAAACGACGGCGCCGTGGACGAAGAACTGCGCGTCTTCGAGTGTATTGAGCGCGACAAGCTCGCAGATCGCGATGTCGCCCTGCTCCAGCATGTGGCCGATCTGGTGCGCCATTCGGAGCCCCGTCGATAGTGAGCGCTCCATCGAGCGGCATACCAGCGCCCCGCCGCGCAGCGTCGCCCCGGGAAAACTCCAGTCTGCATCGGGCAAGAAGAGATCGCCGAGCAGCGACAGGTTCGGTTCATCGAGCGCCCGGTAGTAGGCGCGAAGCAGTTCCGATGGCGTCACGAAGCATCTCCGTTAGAACAACGACTGCATCGACGTGCGCAGGCCGGCGCGGAAGTCGGGGTGGGCGACCGAGATTAGCGCCTCGGCCCGCTCGCGCACGGAGCGGTTCAGCAGGTGCGCGATGCCGTACTCGGTGACAACAGTGTCAGCGATATCACGCGGCACGGTGACGATCTGCCCCGGCTCGAACTGCGGCACGATGCGCGAGACCGTGCCAGTCCGGGCGGTTGAGGGCAGCACGCAGATGTAGCGACCGCCTTTTGCCATGAAGGCGCCCATCGCAAAGGAGAAGTGGCCGCCGGTACCGCTGTAGACCCGCGGCCCGATCGTCGAGGCGGCGATCTGGCCAGTCAGGTCAATCGTGATCGCGTTGTTGATCGCGACGTAGTTGTCGTTGGCAGCGATCGAGCGCGGGTTGTGAACGTAGTCCACGGCGTAGAACTCAAACGACGGGTTGTCGTTGATGAAGTCGCGGTCGGGCTGGCTGTTGCCGGCGGTGGTAGCGATAAACCGGCCGGGGTGGCTGGCCATGAAGCGCGAGTTGATCACGCCGGCCCGCACCAGGTCGATCGTGCCGGGCACGGTCAGCTCGCCGAAATAGCCAAGGTCCGCTCTCCCCTCCAGTGCGCCCAGCTGAATCAGGTTGCCGGTGGTGGAGCCAGTGCCGATCTGGATCGTGTCGCGGTCCTTGATAAGCGAGCCGACGTAGCCAGCGATCGGCGCATCCCACGGGTCAGCGGGCAGCGTGGGGCGCGCCGCGATCGGGAGGTGATCTTCCACGAACCAGTCGATTTCCGAAACGTGCAGCCAGCTATCGCCGAACGTGCGCGGCAGATGCTGATTCACTACCGCGATCGTCATCGCCGCCCGCTTCGCCGCCGTTTTCGCATCCCAGACCGCGTGTCCCAGGCAGACGTAGCCCTGGCTGTTCGGCGGCGTCACCGAGATGATGTTCACGTCGATCCGCCGGGCGCCGTGCCGCTCTTCGTCCAGCGCTTTGTGATGGCCATACATCATGAACGGGGTATAGTCGGCCAGCCGGCGCTCCAGTGCGGGGCGAGTGAAAGCGTTGGCATACAGGACATTGACGGTAATCCTGCCTTCAAACCCCGGCTCGAACCAGCCGTAGTCCGCCGGCGGCAGGCAGGTAATGGTGACGTCGCGCAGCTCCTGCCTGCGCGCGAACAGCGCCTCCAGCACGACGCGTGCGTTCTGCCCGATCGGGATGTAGATATCG
>JBBRGK010000390.1:0-3988 GCA_038240805.1 Dehalococcoidia bacterium
GCTCTGCGCCTTCGGGCTCCGCGCCCTCTTCGGTTTCGGACACGGGATGGGGCTGCGGGGAGCCAGCACTGAGCTTTGTCCACGACTTCGGTCTGAATATGTACAGCCCTGTACGTGCTTCGAGCATTCGCAGTGTCCGTATGGTTAGCCCCACGAGCAGGAACAGGATCACGGAGGACAGGCTGAGGTCCACCAGCGTGACGACGGTGAGGTTGCTGCCGAGGAGGATCGCCCGAATGCCCCAGACGCCGAGCACGAGGGCGCCGGAGTTGATAATCAGCTGGTCCAGTGGCCGCATGAAGATCGCATAGGCCGCAGCTGCCGCCACAAGCAGCACGAGCAGGCTCGCCAACACCTGAAGATACAGGGGCCGGGATAGCGTCAGCGTGTCTGCGAACTGAACGAACTGGAGACCGCCTGATGGTGTAAGTTTCTGTTGCGGTGCGCCCAGCTTAATCCGGGGGGTGCGGTTCTCAATCGCAAAGTTCAGCCGTGCCGCGCCTTTTGCCGGCTCTGCGAATGTCTCAGTTCCGTCCGCCGCCACGGTTGTCGCGTAGAGAACCAGGTCGAGTCGATACCTGTCGAACGGATAGCGGATCGGGTCGCCGGTGACAGGTAAGCGGATCACCTGATTGACCTCGACCGTTTCCGGCAGGAACGTGATCGACTCCTGGACGGGGACAATTTGCAGATCAGTACCCGTCGTAGGCAGGCCCGTGGCGAAGTAAACGCGAGTGGTAGCAGGACACATCAGCTCCGGCAGGCAGGCCTGGGCACCGCTGACCCGAAGCTGCACCGAACCTTCAAGCTCATTGAGGTTGTCCAGCTGCGCATGCAGCAGGATGGTCGGAGCAGCTCCGCCTGGAGGCTTGACCAGAAAAGTGCTGTGCCCCGCCTCGTCCGCCACATCCCGCACCATGCTGACCAGCGCAAACGGCAGGGAGATAACGACCGCCAGCAGCAGAAGGACGATCAGACCGTACGCGATCATCACCGCAGGAGTACGGCGGGCCGGGGTCGCAGGTGGGGTGGACTCCCTGCCAGGCGCCGATACCGTCATGTGAATAAGGGCGCCATGCCCCTGCTTCGAACCAGCGCTGCCATCTCAGCATCTGGCGGGCGCCGGCCGGGCTGCTCGGCTGAGGCGAAAACCCGTGGCAGGATCGACACATCACCGACCGTGTTGAGAAACACGCCGGGCCGGCCAAGCACCCAGGACACGGCGAGATCGATGTCGGCTTGCTCCTGCAGCGGCGCATACCACGTCGTGGCTGTGCGAGGCTGATCCTCGCCCCAGGGCGCCAGCGTGATCGCTTTGATCGTCTGCACGGCGACACCGCGCTCAGTGCAGAGACTTACGAGCGACTCGAAACCGGCAGCGTAGGCCGGGTTCTGCATCATCGGAAAGTTGTACGGGAGCAGCACTGAATCGAAAGTGAAGCGCTCAAGGCTGCGCCGGTGCATCAGCGGCGCCTGTACGCCGTGGCCGGTAACGCCGATAAAGCGCACCAGGCCCTGTTCACGGGCTTCGATCGCCGCCTCCAATGCGCCGCCCGGTCCCATCGCGGTTTGCCACTGATCTTCGTCTACCAGGTTGTGCAACTGGATGAGATCGACCCGGTCGACCTGCAAGCGTTTCAGCGAGTGCCGGATCTGGTCGTGGGCGCCCTGATAGGTGCGCTCGCCGGTCTTCGTGGCAAGGAAAAAGTCGTCGCGATGCGCGGCCATCCAGGGACCGATCCGTAGCTCGGAGTCTCCGTAGCTGGCCGCCGTGTCGATGTGGTTGATCCCGTGTTGCAGCAGTAGCGCCAGCGTCTGGTCAGCGGCATCCTGACTCACACGCCCCAGTGCCGCCGCACCGAAAATCGTCTTTGTACTCATGTGCCCGGTACTTCCGAACGGCTGCGTGGCGATCATCGTCGTATTCCTTTAGCTCGTTTGAAGTCTGCCGTCTGTCAGGCTGACCTATCTCCCTGCGAAAAACGTGGCCAGGTCGTCGGTATAGAGTTGCAGCGCGATCAGCGACGTGTATATGCGCGCCCCTGCCGGCAGCAGGTGAACGCCATCATCGCGGAAAAACTCTGGATGCCCCGCGCTGGCGCTGTGCCAGTCTACCAGCACCGCGTTCGGATGCCGGCGGATGCCTGCGGCGAGAACCTCGTTGTTTGCGCTTTCCCACGGCCTCGGCACACGCAGATTCACCACGAACACCCGACGTTCGTTGCCCAGCGCCTGCAGCAGATCGTTTAACTCCTGGGCGTCGAACGGCCCATTGTTGCCGACGTGGACGACAACAGCGTCACCAAGCTCACCAGCGCTGCCCAGATCGCGCACGGTCGTCACTGCGGCTCCAGGCTGGCGCCCTACCTCGGCGTCGATCGTCAGCTTCGGTACCAGCTCACGCAGAGCCTGGGCGGAACCCAGCATCACGGAGTCGCCCACCGCGCTGGCGCTGCGGACATGGATGGCCGACAGCCGGGTCAGCGCCGCTCCTGCTGTATCGGTCGAGACAGGAGCGACCGCCGCTGGCGCAGCCACGACTCCTGCTGCGCGCAGATCATGAATTGACGATACGGCGAGGTAGGAGGGCGGTGCCGGGGGCCGGGCCATCACCACATCAACGCCCATCACGGTGAGGAAGCCGAGGAAGACACCGATCCCTGCAACCCAGCGGAGATGCGTCGGGTCGCCTCCCTGCCCCCCGGCTGAGCGCACTGCCCGCCAGCCACGTGTCAGCAGGCCACCGCGGACCGGCAACTCCACCCAGCGGTAGGACACCTCGGCAAGAACGATCGTAGCCGCAAGTTGGAGCAGCAGCAGCGCCAAGCCGTCGAGTGGAACATCGACGTGGGCACGAGTCAGCATCAACACCGGCCAGTGCCAGAGATAGATCCCGTACGAGCGCAGCCCGAGCCAGCGCAACGGCGCCACGCCGAGCAGATCGCGCCCGAGACGGCTCTGCGGAACCGCCGCAGCAGCGATTATTACGGCCGTGACGACTGCTACAACCAGAAATCCTCCCCGGTAGAGGAACGGCTGATACTGGCTCGCTCGCAGGCAGAAGCCAGCGAGCGCGACCAGGGCCGCAATGCCCGCAACATCGAGCGACAGGATGAAACGCCGGGCAAGACCGCTGGAGGAAGATCGGCGCGGCCAAACCATGGCGAGTGCGGCTCCGACCAGCAACCCCGCCGCCCTGGTGTCAGTGCCATAGTAAAGCCGGGACGGATCGGCGGCAGGATGGTAGAGGTAGGCCATCCAGCCGGTGGAGGCCACCGCACCGAGGAGAATCAGCGGTGTAGCAAGGCGCGGAACGCTGCGCATGATTCCGATGAACAGCAGCGGCCAGAGCAGGTAAAACTGCTCCTCAACGGCCAGCGACCAGAGGTGCTGCAGGAACGACGGACGACCGATGGCCACGAAGTATGACTGGTGCCCGAACACCAGGTACCAGTTGGTGACATAGCCGAGCGCCGCCAGCGTGTCGCCGCGCAGTCGTGTGACCTCGCCCGGCAGGAACAACGAGACGGCGATCATCGTCACCAGCAGCACCAGGAAAAGGGCTGGCAGCAGTCGCCGGGCGCGGCGCAGCCAGAAGACCCGAAGATCGATACGGCCTCGCTCGCGCCACTCGGCAAGCAGCAGAGCCGTGATCAGATAGCCACTGATGACGAAGAAGACGTCAACACCGAGGAAGCCGCCGGGCAGCCATGCCGGGGCGGCGTGATAGATGAACACGGCCATGACGGCGAGCGCCCGCAGCCCATCGAGTCCGGGCAAGTATCGCAGCCGGCTGTCGCGCCGTGCGTTGGCGCCATTTATCGGTGCGGAATGCAGGGACAGCCTCCTGTGCCGACCGGGCAAGCCAGTCTACGTTTCGGAATATGGTCCGTGTGCTTCCACGCTAAAAACGCCGCCGTCGATATGTGACTAATCGACAGCGGCGACCGCTTCATGAAGCCTGTAAGGCAAGAACAGGCACATGGCA
>JBBRGK010000391.1:0-3973 GCA_038240805.1 Dehalococcoidia bacterium
GTGCCGGGGCCGCGACAGGATGGCCAGATTGTCCGCGCGTAGCGGCTGCATGTGGAGCTGCCGGCGGAACTGGTCCAGAGCCTGGGGGCTTGGATCCTCGAACGTACGAACCGGCCGCTTGAGACGGCCCGCGGTTTGGGCGGGCCACTCAAGGGTGGGCTGGGCATCCTGTACCACTGACGACAGCTGGGCTCACTCGCTACGGAACCCACAGCCGGTGGCGTATACGCCGCATGACGTCAGGCACTGGGCGGGTCGGAGTCTTTGTCTCTCATGCGATAGCTGTCTCCTCGGATAACGAGTGCCTCCCCATGATGCATCAGCCGGTCGATCAAGGCCGTGGCCAGTGTGTTGTCCACATCGAACAGGGTGCCCCATTCCCGGAAGGTTCGATTCGTGGTCAACACGATCGATCCGGATTCGTAACGGGCAGCGACTACCTGGAACAACAGATCGGCCCCGCGCTTGTCGATGGGCAGATAGCCCAGCTCATCGAGAAGGAGAAGGGACGGACGAACGTAATGTTTGAGGGCTTTGCCCAGCAGCCCATTCATCTGGGCCGTGGTCAGATGATTGAGCATGTCCACCACGCGCGTGTAGCGCACGGAGTACCCGCGCTCACAGGCCACGTAACCCAATGCGGCTAAAAGATGCGACTTTCCGACACCGGTCGGGCCGATCAGAACGGCACAGCCATGCCTCTGGATAAAGTCGCAGTCGAACAACCGCAGGACGGCCGCCTTGGCGATCCGCTTGGGGAAGTTGAAGTCATAATCGGCCAGTGTCTTCAGTTTGGGAAGACGGGCATCCCGCAGCCGGCGTTCCAGGGCACGCTGTTGACGGACCGTCTGTTCCATACCGATCAGCGTGGCCAGAACCTCCAGCATCGAGCTGCCTTTGCGAGCCGCTTCGTCCAGCACTTCGCGGTAGTGCTTGGCGATTTCCAGGAGCTTCAATTCGGCCAGATCGCGGTCCAGCCGTGCTTGCGGGTTGTTGTTGTCAGATCGTGGCATGTGAATTCTCCTCGGTGTCGTGGCAATAACGGTCGTAAAGGGATGGGTCGGCGGGTTCGAGTTCGATCTCGTCGATCAGTTCGCGTCGTTTAGGAGTCGGGAGCGTGGGCGAGGGAAGTTGCCGGCGGCGGCGTTCGGCCAGCAACAGGTTCTCCACATAGGCGGCATCATAGGTCGCTAATTCCAGGGCCCGCGTGACCGCAGTCAGCACTTCGGCACGCCCGTAGAGTTGTGCCAGACCGAGCAAGCGGCGCAGGTGGATACGGGTCTTGACCGGTCGACTGTTCAGCCGCAGATGGAACTCGCGTGCCTCTGGCCCCAATGCGTCGAACTCCTGCTCCAGCGCATCCTTGCCCCCGGCGCGTCCGGACTGGCGGAGCGAGAGCGCCGCCAGGCGATGGTCCGGCAGCACGATTAACTGCCTCCGCTCGTAGCAGCGGACATGCTGAGCGATCGGCTGACCTTCATGCAGTAGACGCAGCTCATCGCGATTGGCGCGCACGGTGACCGGTCTGCGCGCGAACTGCGGCGGCGTCGAGTAGCGATTGCCGTCGAACTCGATCCGCGCATGCGGGCTGACGACGGCCGGCGCGATTTCATCGGTATCGTACGGGATCGACGGCAGCGGCCGCAGCAGATGACACTCCTGCTGCAAGCGATCGAGGGGCCGCTCGCGAGTGGTCTCGTGGATCCGCAGGTTGGCCACCTGATCGCGCCAGTAGGGCGCCAGGGCCAGATAGTCCTCGAAGCGCAGCAGCTCGTCGGCTCGTCCGGCCAGGGCATTTCCTTTGATGTACCGCACGCTGCCCTCCACGATTCCTTTCGATTCTGGATCCCGCCGTGCGCAGGGGACCGGCTGCATGCAGAAATAACCGCACAGCGCCAGGAACTCGGGATGGAAGCAGGCGCTGCGTCCCGAGCCGTTGAGCACGGCCGACTTCAGGTTGTCGAAGATCAGGTTGCGGGGACTGCCGCCGAAGAAGGTCAGGGCGTTGACCAGGCCGCGATAGAACTCGGCCTTGCGCTGCGAGAGGGTGAACTCAATGAACATCAACCGGCTGTAACAGAGCACGGCCACGAACACCGAGACCTTGCGGGTCGTGGAGCCGACCTGCACGCGGCCGCATTCGCCCCAATCGATCTGCATCGCCTGGGCCGGCTCCCACAGCACTTCCTGATAGACGCGGCCACGCGCCGGCCGGACTTTCCGCAAGTGGCGACGAAGGATGGTCGTGCTGCCGGTATAGCCTTTCGGTCCGCGAGCGATCTCCTCGCGGATCCGTACGGCCGAGAGTTCGGGATATCTGATCAGCAGATCGTTGATCTTGTCCAGGTACGGGGCCAGCCGGCTGGTGCGATGCGCCGCCTGGCATGGCGGTGGCTGCTGCATCGCGAGGGCCGCGGCGACCGTGTGTCGCGAGCAGTGCAGCCGCTGTGCGATCACCCGGCCGGAGAGCTTTTCGATCTCGGCCAGACGGCGGATTTCGGCCCACAGGGAGACTTTCATCGTGCGGTCCTCCCTTCGCCAGTAGCGGGTCGCGCCGCCGCCTGACGGAACACGTCGCCGAGCAAAGTCAGCCCCTGACCGGGTTCCGCACGGCGGCTGATCTCCATCGAGGACAGCGACAGCACCTGGATCAGGGGAAGCTGATGGGCGATCAGATCGCGGGCCAATAGCTCTTCGCGAGCCTGCTGCAGGACCGGCTTCGTCAGCCGCAGCCGGGTGGTCAGTGCTTCATCGCCGTAGAACGACAACCCATGCCGGTCGGCCACGGCGGCGAGGAACAAGTACAGCAGCACGGCCTCGCGAGAGAGATGGTCCGCATGCTCGCGCAGGAAACGGCGATCTAGCCAGGACCAGCCAGTTGCGGGAGGACGCCGCAGTCGTTGGGGAACCAGAATGCGCTTTTGGATCATGCTTGAGACTCCTGTGGTGACCGTCCATTGCGATGGACGAGGGATTCATCGAGATCGACTCAACGTCGAAATCGAACGATTCCCAGTTGACCTAGGTCTGGCGGGCAACGCCATAATTGACGACCGGCGCGGGCCGCGGGCAGCGTCACTCGGGAGACGCCCGTGATGGGGCAGCGCTGAATGCGTCGCGTTGCCGCCGGGACCGCTGCTCGCGGGCGGTCTGGTACTCGTAGGCGCGTTTTCGGCGGCCATTCAAGGTGCCACGAGACCACCACTTGCGCTCGCGATCCAGCACATTGCGAACTGCCTGGCGACAGGCGGGACTGCAGAAGCGAGCCCGATTGCGGACCGAGCTCACGGGCGGTTCATGGCACCCCGGCCGGTCGCACAACGGAGTCGAAAAAAAACTTCTGCTGCGTGACCACGCGCCGCCGCAACCTTACAGTCACTCGGTGTTTGGGGCGCGGACT
The DNA here is from genome assembly GCA_038240805.1 of Dehalococcoidia bacterium. GTDB lineage: Bacteria > Chloroflexota > Dehalococcoidia > CAUJGQ01 > CAUJGQ01 > JBBRGK01. The sequence continues at coordinate 3,401 of JBBRGK010000391.1, forward strand.
TGGCGCGCTCACGGCGCGCACGTTCCGCCTCGGCATGCTGCGTTTTGACTTCCGCATCCTGCCGTCGTGCCGCTTGCCGCCGCGCCGCCTGCCAGCGGCCGACCTCCCGCAGACACTCGGGATCCTGGCAGTAATGCTGGTTCCAACACCGCGGCTGGTACTTACGTCCGCAGCCTTTGCGCAGGCAGATCCGCGGGCGAGGACGTCGCGGTCTGGCACTACAGCCGCACTTTGGATTACTGTGGTGGGAGCCCACGGGAGCCCATTTCTCCCTGGGACAGCCCGGGGAGAATGTGCAACCGTTCTCTCCGGGCGATTGTATGAATGAGGAACCGACCGACAATCCTCAGTCTATCGTCGCGAAAATGAACAAGACAGGGAAGGAAACGGTTTTAGAAAGGCAGGGAAGAAGGAGACGATGAAGAACACGCCCGCCGCGCCGCCCTGCGGGCCGGCGCTCCTCAAACGCTCAAAACCGGCTCTGTTTCGACGCTCGGTCCCACATGGGCCTCGACCGTACTTCCAACCGCGAATGCCTCGTGCAGATTTGCCGCGGGATTCCAGGTGGCATCC
>JBBRGK010000392.1:0-3971 GCA_038240805.1 Dehalococcoidia bacterium
ATCGCCGGCGTGACGCCGCCGAATCGGTAGAGGGCATCGTGCAGGTTCTGCCCGGTGCGGGCACCGCTCTCCGGCTGGTACTGGAGGCCGTGCCGCCGCTGCCACTCCACCCAGATCAGGTCAACGAACGAGTGGTGCAGCCAGAAAACCGGATCGTTGGGCGATGCGCCTTCGGTCATCGGTCCGCCCGTCCAGTTGTGCACGCGGTTGTGATTCTCCGACGGCAGGCGCGAGCCATCCGGATTCTTGCGGAAGCCCTCAAGATCGTTGCGGAAACTCACCAGCGGGTTGCTGAAGTCATCCCACGGCGCCACGTCGTACACGGTGCGCGAGAGCACCGTTTCGATATCTGCGGCGGTCGGCAGCGTTGTCGTCGCTACTCCGGCCGACAGGTATACACCGAAGTGCCGTTGCAGCGAAAATATCGTGCCATCCTGGTCCAGACTGACTGGATCGATCACACCGAGCGGCCACTCACCCTGGCGAAACGGTCCGCTTTTGACGATCCAGCGGTCGTTCGGGTCGCCGTCGCCACCCACGAAGTCGTCGCTCCAGACGTACGCGTCACGGGTGTTGTCCACGGTCCAGTCCCAGTAAGGGATCGTCACTGTCGGGTCGGTCCGGCGGAGATCGTTTTCAACCAGCAGCAGCAAATAGCGATGCCACGGTCCGAACGCCGCCGCCATGTGCGCCGGCATTGCAGGGTCATAGTAGGCATCCAGGTGGAGCTGAACGTAATAGTCGTAGGCGTTCATCATCGGGTCGTACAGAGAAGGCAACTGCTTCATCGCCTTGAGCGCCCGCACGAAGCGATTCCATTCGTCACGCGAGAGAGTCTTCGCGTTGCGCCGTACGCTAAGCGGCACTCCTGCCTGAGCGGTACGCAGACGGGCGACGGCCGCTGCGGCTCCCATTGCGCCGGCAAGACCCAGCAGCCGACGGCGGGAGATGGCACTGCCTCCCGGTTCCGCCGAGCATGCTGCGGTCCCCGTGCCTGTGGCAGGGTCTTGACCGGTGCGAGAGCGATGGTGATGCATGCGGGTGAGCCCCCTGATGAATACTCTGATCTATTGACGCGAGCTGAGCCAGCTCATCTGACAGCTGGTCCAGAAGGACTATACACGACCGCGAAGGCTCGAGACCTTCCGTTACAGCTACCTGAGAACGCAGGAGCGTCGCAAAAGAGGGGCGCCTCGTGCGGCGGGCAGCTTTGACCCCATCGTGGTTCCGTAGTAGCCCGATCTTTCTTAATCCAAGCAGAGCGCCCCGGCTTTGCTGCCGGGGCGCTCTGTTGAAAACCACGCCCGGGGTCACGGGCGGAGGAGGGCCGCTTGCCCGCGCTGGGCGGTTACTGCACGGTCATCCGGAAGGATTGTGCGACTTTCATGGTGCCGGCGGCAGCAGTCACTGTGAACCTGTGGATGCAGCGTAGCAGAGAGATTCAATGCGGCGCAGCGTCAGTGGTGGCCGGGGCTCACAGGCGGAGCGGAGGCGTGCTCGAGGCGGTCACGTAAACCCCGCTCCGGACGATCCAGGGCGCCGGCTGGTGGACTCCGACTGTTGCTCCGTCCCCGTCTGACCGGGCGGCATCGGTTTCAGGACGCAAAGGGCTCTCCACCATCCGATACCGCTCGATCACCACACGCGGCACCTCATAGAGGGTGCCGTCCTCATCGCAGAGGACCAGCCCTTCCAGGCGCAGCCGGGTATTGTCTGAATCGAGAGCCATTCGCTGCCTCCCATGGCAACATTTGTGAGGTTGGACATGAGATACGGACCGGCAAGGCGGCATGCGACGCCACCTTGCGCGGCGCTATCACAGGAACGGTACGGTCGCGCGTAGGCTGGTGAATCGGGCGAACTACCCAATTACCTGGATGGGCTCACAAGAGCAATGGAGAAGAGGATAGGTAGAACTACGTATTCGGTCCTGAGGTTGCGGTCGTCAGCCCGGCGCGCAGCGCGTAGGCGACTGCGTCGGCCCGACGGCGAGCGCCGGTCTTGCGGTAGATCGTGGCGACATGGTGCTCGACCGTGCGGCTGCTGAGCACCAGGCTGGTGCCGATTTCGCGGTTGGTCATACCGTCGGCCAGCAGCAGCAGCACTTCTGCTTCACGCTCGGTCAGGCCGTCGGGCAGCGGCGCGGTCTGCGGTGAGGCGGCGGTGCCTCCCTCTGTCGCGGCCTGCTGCTGATACGAGCCAGTGGCTGTCAACAGCGCCCGTAGACAAATCACCAGGGGTCCCATGCCAAGCTGTTCCGCCACGCCCAGCGCCTCTTCGGCGAGCTGTACAGCCCGCTGCCGATCGCCGGCTTTGCCCCGTCGCATCGGCATCTCGGCGTGATTCGCCCGTGTTGTAGCGCAGTAGGGTGGCGACCCGGTGCTCATGCTGAGCGTGAACGCCTTCGCGAAATGCTCTTCTGCCGCGTCCCACCGTTCGAGCAGCGTTGCGAGGATGCCCAGGTATCGTGCCACCGGACCAAGGGAGCCGATTGCTGCGTTCAAGACAACAAGCCGATCAGCATAGGGATGGAGCAACTCGTAGAGGAGTGCCGCTCGCTCCACATCGTGCAAGAGGGCGCATGCTTCCGTCAGGCATGCCGTCGTGGTGAAGAAGTCGTCGTTATGGCGCAAGGCGCGGAAACCGTTGGCCGCCAGAATCTCGAAATGGGTCCGCGCCTCCTCTACTCGCCCGGTGAACGAGTAGAGCATCGCCAGGCCGGCGCGTATCACCGCGTAGCCCGGTGCTCTCTCCACCATGCCGCGCTGCGGCTCCACCAGCGCCTCCAGGCCGCCGACGTGAAGGCGCAGCACAAACAGTTGAATACCAAAGACAACAGGTCCGTTCGCGATCTGCGCCCGCTGGGCGATGGCATACGTCTGCGGCACAATACTGCCGGCCTCGGCGAATCGCCCGCTATAGGTGGCCTGCATGCCGTGCAGCAGCGCCGTGCGCCACTGATACAGTGGCTGTCGCATCGCCTGCGCAAGCCGTTCATGCGCCAGGATCGCTGCATCGACCGCCTCGATCTCGCCCGCTTCGAGCAGGTCGATCGTGCGCAGATAGTGGCCCTGCAAGGCGAGCTCGCGATCCCCTGCGCTCCCGGCAAGTTCAATGACTTCGTTTGCCCAGGTCAACCGTTCTGCCAGGTTGGCGGGCTCGTGCAGGGCGTAGTGCTGACCGATCAGTGCCGCTGCAAGGGCACTCGGGTCGCCGGCCTGCCGCGCGTCTGATACCGCGCCGCAGCAGAGCGACTCTCGCCGTTCGCGGGCGTCAAGTTCATAGAGCTCCATGGCAAGCCGTGCCCGAAGCCGAGCCCGCAAACCACCCGCGTTCGAATCCAGCCTCGTCAGCGCCTGATCCGCCAGCGCGAGGAAGCGCTCATCTACGTAGCCGGGCGTCCAGCGGTAGCCGCCATAGCCCAGCGCCGCCCGACCGAGCTCCACGGTCAGATCCAGCGCGGTGGCCAGTTCTGCCGCTCTCACGAACGTATCCTTTGCCGCCGATGTCTCGCCGGCGCGGATCTGCGCCTCCCCCAGTGCGACCAACAGGCCGCACCGTTCGACCTCGCTCTCCTTATCCGTCGCCTTCATGCCAAGCGCCTGCAGTGCGGAAGCGTAGAGGCGGATCGCCTCTTCGCAGGCAAGCTGCGAAATGGCCCGGTCGCCGGCTCGGCGGGCGAATCGAACGGCCTTTTCCACCTCTCCGAGCGGTGAGGCCTGCACATAGTGATGCGCAAGCTCGGCGACGTGCGCCTCGAGGTCGTAGGCATAGAGCGCTTCCAGCGCCTCGGCTGCCTGGCGGTGCAGCCGCACCCGCTGCGTGGTCAACATCTGGCTGTAGAGCGTCTCGCGGATGAGGGGATGCGTAAAGCTGAAGCGGCCCGGATGCCCGGCTTCGGCCGTCACAATGCGAGCCCGTTCCGCCTCTTCAAGCGCCTGCACGATCGTGTCACCATCGAGGTTGCTGAC
>JBBRGK010000393.1:0-3967 GCA_038240805.1 Dehalococcoidia bacterium
AGGCGCTTGGACTCCCCTACGCCGATCCCGCGGGCGGTCTGATGGGAGCAGCGGCGGCGCTGGCCGCACTGCGTCATCGCGAGCTGACGGGTGAAGGCCAGCACATCGACCTTTCTGAAGCCGAAACACTGGTGACGTGCCTGACCGAAGGATTTGCCGAGCTCGCCGCAACCGGAAAGGAGCCCGAACGGGCCGGGAACGCCGACCGTAACTGGGCGCCGCACGGCGTGTATCCCTGCCAGGACGACCGCTGGTTGGCGATAGCCGTTACCAACGACGATGAGTGGCAGGCGCTGGTCGATAGAATGGGACGGCCGGGTTGGGCGCTTTCAGGGGCGTTTGATACGGTCCACGGTCGCCTGGCGAACCGCGACAGCATAGACAGCTTCATAAGTAACTGGACCGCAGGGCAGGATGCGTTTGACATCGCGGAGCGACTGCAAGACCGCGGCGTACCTGCTACGCCGTCGCAGCACGCGGGCGATGTGTTGAACGATCCGCACCTGCGATCCCGCGGCTTCTTCCGGGACGTGAATCATCCAGGCATGGGCCTGCGCCCTGTGCACAGCGCAGCGTTCCGGTATGGTCACGAACCGCTGCCGATCCGCCGCGCCGCGCCGCTCTTGGGCGAAGACAACGACGCCGTGCTCGGCAACCTGCTGGGAGTCCCACGCGACAGACTGGCTCGCTTCGAGGAGCGCGGCTCGCTCACCTGATCGCTGTCCGGGCGTAGAATCCAGGCATCGTGTACAGAGCCAATCTGGCGACAAGGAAGTGCGCCAGGAAGGGTCGGATCGCTGTGCGGCTACGGTTGTACTTCCTGAGAGCCCTGTTGCTACGCTGCCCCTCGTGCGGGCATGCGACTATCGCGCGACGGCTGCTGGCGATCCATGACCAGTGCAGAGAATGCGGGCTGTTCTTCATTCATGGCGATGGCTTCTGGCAGGGTGCCTGGCACTTTAACTATTTCCTCGGCTCGCTCATCGCGATCATCCCCGCCATCGTGTTCGTCGCGACAGGGATCTGGAGCGGCCTGACGGCGATGCTGTTCGGCGTTTCGGTGTCTATCCTGTTCCCTATCCTGTTCTACTGGCACTCACACAGCCTCTGGATCGCGACCTACTATTACTTCGTGCCCGACGACCTGAGAATGGGCCGCGACCCGCCGCGCGGGCGGGGTCCCTATACCATCGACCCCGACGAACCCGACGAGTCGCTGCTTACTGAAGAGGAGCGGCAACGGATATGGGCACGTGAAGGTGCGCTCGAGCTTGAGGGGGATCGCCGAGGCCGGTTTAGCTGACGCGTGAACCGCCAAGCTGTCTCCGGGCTGTTATGTCGTAAACGTTCACTCTGAGATTGTGCCGCTTCCGGGCCTGTGGCACCATTCGCAGAGCGACGGAATGCCTCTGCGGAGTCAGAAGCCGATCGCGAAGGAATGCGTATGGTACAGGAACGCGGCGTCGGCTTCGGCGTTCAGCTTCGACTGCTCGATCCTCAGCCGGATGCTGATTCGTACGCTGTCTTCGACCTCGAAACGACGGGGCTCGACCACCAGACCTGCCAGATTATCGAGATTGGCTGGTGTGTAGTACGCGGCGGAGTCGTCTCGCCCGCGCGGTCAGTGCTTGTCTCGTGCCCGACCCCCCTGCCGGGGATCATCCAGTCGCTTACCGGGATTACGGACGCCATGCTCCTGAGCGAGGGAGTTCCGCTTGAGGAGGCGCTGCATGCGTTCCTCGTTGATACGCAGGATCTGCCACTTGTCGGTCACAATGTCCTGCGTTTCGACATGCTGTTCCTGGAAGCTGCTTGCAGAATGGCGAACCTGACCGCTCCGATACGGCCACGCTACCGGGACACCGCTGCTCTCTACAAGGCGAAACGGCTTGGCATGCGGCCGCGTCCGGGTCAGGACCACTGGTCCTTCGCCTTCGAGGCGCTCGACCGCCCGGCGCCCGGAGTGCGCTACTCGCTCCCGGTTTGCTGCACGGAGCTTGCAATTCCCCTTGATGGAATAGTTCGCCACCGCGCCGCAGGCGATGTGCAGATCACACAGCAGCTCTATGCGCGGCTGATGCTCGCCCCATAGCGCCTGTTGCGAGACGCCTGAAACTGCGTTTTAACCCGTTCGCAACGGTTTCGCCCGACGCTTGCCAGACCCTGCACACGGACGATCCACCAGCGCAGTTAGTACAATACGGGCAGCCGCGCCCGCGGTGCCTATTCGGAAGCCAGACAGCAACCTGGCTACAGACAGGGCGGTTACCTGGGTGGCAGCAGGCGCAGAAATGACCCAGCTGACAGGATTCTCTGAGGACAACGGCTCGTCGGTGGCCGCGCGCCCGGAGGACTTCGGCGTTGGCGAACTGTTCTGGCGCATCCACGAAGCTGTCGTGCTTGTTGATGCGAGCACGGGTGGCATCGTCCTCTGGAGCCCTGCGGCAGAGCAGCTATTCGGCTATACGGCGGACGAGGCGGTCGGCAATGCGGTTGATCTGATCATTCCCGAACAGTACAAGGCTCTGCACCACGCGGGTCTGGCGCGGTACTTTCGATCCGGTCATGGCTCAATTATCGACGGTGCATCGGCAATCGAGCTGCCCGCGGTGCACAAAGACGGGAGTGAACTTCACATTGAGCTTTCGCTCGTGCCGATCGCACATCGCTCTCGAACTGGGCGCTTCGCCCTCGCTATCGTGCGCGATGTCACCGAACGGAAACGCGCTGAAGTAGAGCGCGCGGCCCTGATCAGGGAGCAGGCTGCACGAACCGAGGCCGAAGCTGCCGGACGACGCGCCGCCCTGCTCGCCGAGGCGAGCGCTTTGCTGGGCAGATCGCTCGACTATGAAGCTACCGTCATCGCCGTGGCACGGCTCGCAGTACCCACGTTCGCCGACTGGTGCGTCGTCTACATGGTTGATGGCGACTACCACATCCAATCAGTCGCGGCGGCTCATCGCGACGGACTCAAAGAGCGGGCGCTGCAAGTGCTCGGGGTGCGCTATCCGTTGGCGGCGATTGCATCTGGCCCGCAAGCCTGGAACCCGGTGACGTCGGCGATCGACTCCGGGATTCCCGTGTTCCTGCCACTGGCGCCGCCGGATCTGACGAACACACTCCTGCCGGATGGGATCCAGCACCGCGTGCTCCGCGATGAGCCGATTCGGTCGTACATCTGTGTTCCGTTGCCAGCGCGCGACGGAATCGCCGGCGCGATAACGCTGGCGCGCACGTCACCTGGTCAGGAGTACACGTCCGCCGACCTGACCCTCGCCGAAGACCTCGCTGGACGCGCCGCTATGGCGATCGACAACGCGCGGCTATATCAGGAGGCCCGCGACGCAATCCGGGTGAGGGACGAGTTTCTCGCCTCAGCGTCGCACGAGTTGCGTACCCCCGTGACGACGATCAAAGCTTTTTCGCAGATGTTGCAGCGCCGGCTGCTCAATAGCGGCGCCATCGATGCTGCGGACCTACAAGAGGCGCTGCAGAGCATCGACGGCAATGCGTCTCGGCTTGCCGCGCAGATAAACGAGTTGCTCGACCTCTCGCGGTTGCAGGCCGGCAGACCAATCGAACTGTACCTCCGCTCGACCGATCTTGTGCCTCTGCTTAAGCAAGCAGTCGAGACATACCGGTTGCTCAGCGGCCGTCACACGATCCGAATCGAAGCCAGCCCCGCCGAGTTGACCGGCATGTGGGACGGCTTTCGACTCGAACGCGTGCTCAACAACCTGCTTTCCAACGCCGTGAAGTACAGTCCACCCGGCGCCGAGATAGTCGTGGCGCTCCGTGTGGACCTTGCACTCCAGGGGAAAACTGCAGTGCTAACGGTACACGATCAGGGCATTGGCATCCCGAAGGATGACCTGCCTCATATATTCGAGAAGTACTACCGCGCGAACAATGTGCCCGATCGCGCCTACGGCATCGGCACCGGCCTTGCCGGGGTGCTCGAGATCCT
>JBBRGK010000394.1:0-3961 GCA_038240805.1 Dehalococcoidia bacterium
AGTGGACCCTCTGGCGCTGGAACCGGGGCATCCGCCAGGATCTGCGCCGTGCCAGCCTGCCACCCGTACGGGTGCTGATGGCGCGCACATGGCCCGTGTTTGTCTACGGACTCATGTATTACCTGTTTCTGTTTACGGACCGCATCGTCTGCTGGACATCCACGCCGCTGGCGGCACGCGGCTGGATCGCCTTCCGCAGCGACTACGAGGCGGCGCTCGACTGGGCGCTGGTCGTGCTGTTTCTTTCGACCTCGGTGCTCGAGTACACGATTCGCGTCTTCTCTGCCTTTCTTATCCCTGCCGCCGAGGCCACTGCGGCGGACGGCGATGCCGCATTCGCCCGCGCCTTCTTGCGCCTGTATGTCCGGCAGGCGCTCATTCTGGTGGTGGTCTCTGCTCTGGCGGTGTCCGCTGGTTACGCGATCCTCACCGCGGCGCGGTTTGCCGGCGAAGGCTCCTTCTGGTCTGCATTCCGAGCGCCGATCGTTCGCCACGTCTTTCTCGCCGCCGGAATCGGCTATGTGCTGTTCAGCGCCGGCCTGTTCAGCGCCGTCTTCCTCCAGAGTCTCTCGATGGGAGGGACGGTCGTTGCCTGGCTGACGACTGCGGTGGCGGTGGATGCCGTTGTCGGCGTGACGGCGACGCATCTGTTCACATATGAATGGGCCGTTGCCGGTGAGGTGGCCGGAGGCGCCGTTTTTGCCCTGCTATGCGGCATGTCGGCAGTGCGCATGCTGCGCCATGGTCCATACCATCTTGCGGCGACGCTTGCCTGACCTGACGCAGCGGCCAATTCCCTTTGCCGTCTACTACGGCTTTCCCGGCCAGGTTGCCGGCTGCTCGGATGCCAACTGTGCGACCAAAGCTCTGCGGGCGTTCCCGCTCACGGTGCTCGGCGATGGACTGGAACAGGAACGCCACCCGGAGCACGCGCTCACACGCCGGATCATATATGGCCTGCGGGATACCGAGTGCCGTCTCTACGGCTACGTGGATCTCGGCATGACGACGGGGGCACTGGAAGTAACGGAAATCGCACAGCGTTTGGTCGCGTGGTCGGACCTCGGCGCGACCGGCATATTGCTCGACGATGCGGGTGCTGAGTACGGTGTCTCGCCCGAGCGCTTGAACGCATGCGTGACGCTCGCCCACGGCCACGGGCTGAGCGTGATCGTCAACGCGGGCGACCCGGTGGACGCATTTGTCGCGAACTCTCCTCTCCGAAGCGGTGACGCCTATCTCTACGAGGCGTTCGCTGTCAGCGATGGCGCCTGCCTGTCGGTGTCAGATCTGCTCACCAAATGCGAAGTCGCCCGCAGCCTCGCTCCAGACGGCGTTCGCCTGTTTGCCCTCGCGACATGCGAAAACGACCCGACACTGTTCGCCTACATTTGGACGACAGCGATTTTGGCCGGCATGGATGGCGTCGGCATCGCCCCGCCAGGCTACGGCGCCGTACGGTCTTCGACCGGATATCTGGGCGCAGTCTGCCCGTTACTCGGCTCTTTTGGGACGAGATTTGTGACGGAACGCCCTCACCTGCAAGGGGATCGCGTGATCAGGGAGACCGATACGGGCCAGATCTGGATGCGAATGCAGCCCGAAGCGCAGGCGGTGAACGCCGGATTCATTCGAACGGGGGACGTGTAGACGGCGCAGGCGCAGCGCCTGCGCTGACAACGCTCCAATACGCATGCTGCCGCGGCAGGCCGGCGAATTTACGGCCCGCGAGCCTTCCATACCAGCGCAGGTATCCATCGACTCCCAACTTCCAGCGCGAGCAGAAGCATGAGCAGACCCCAGAGGTAGCCACCGAGCACATCGCTCGGCCAGTGTGCTCCGACATAGACGCGCGCTGGACCCATAAAGAGGACGATCAGCAGGCAGAGGGTCTGAACGCCGCGGCGGACGAGACGCGGCAAGGGCATAATCTGTGCCAGCACGGCCAGCGTTCCGTAGAGCAACACAGCGCTAAAAACGTGCCCGCTGGGGAAACTGGCGCCGCTGGAATGACCGAAAACGTGAACAAGGGAGCTGTCCGGGCGCGGCCGGTCCACGGCTCCCTTGACGACGCTGCCAACTCCCCGCAGCAGGTTGATGCTGAGAAAAAGCAGCGCCAGCCGCAAGCGACGGGCGAGTACGAGGCCCACCGTAAACACGGTGATGATCGCCACCGCCGGCCAGGGGCTGCCGATCGTGTTTTCGATGTGCAACAGTCCACCGACGACCGGCACGGTGATCCCCTGCACAGCACGCGCGATTCTAACGTCGCCGGGAAAGTGGCCTTCGAGACGAGCAGCGATCGAAAAGGCAACGGTCAGTACGGCCAGCACGGTCCAGGCGAGCCAGAACTGACGGGCGGGGAGTAACCGTGTCCCAACGTTCGCCGGGAGTACAGCCGGCGCAGCCCCTCCGGGTGCAGGATCTTCTTCGCGACCGCCTGAGGCGCTCATCAATTGCTCCAGACGCGATGTATGTCCATCACTGCCTCCTGCGAATTGCCGAATCGCTCAATGATGCTTTCCGTCCGCACGAGTGGCCTTTATGCGGCGAACGAGAATCAGGCCACGGTCCGCGTCTTTCACACCTTTGACTCGCAAAATGTCGCCCTCACGAACGCTCGATAGAAAAGTTGCCACTGGTACGCGGTCGCCATCAGCATTCTTAGCTCTGGTCTTCGGTCCGACGACGGCGGACAACGCCTGCTCGGTACCGGCATCGATGCCGGTAATCGTATCCATGCCAACGCTGGTCACCCGCAGCCGGTACTGCTTCTCTCCCGCTTTCGATCCTGCATCGCCCGAGCCCGCGGCGTCGTCGTCGGCCGGTCCGGGATGCTTCATCTCGCCAAAGCCGGCCGTGTTCACCGCTGGAACCTGTTGGAACAGCCCGCCATCGTACGTCGAGGGCACCAGCACCGTCACAGCTGCGGGCCGAGAGGAGAGCAGGTAGGTCACTCCGCTTGCTCCCGGCTTAACGTTCTTCATCGATACACTGCCGCCGTCGACCTGCACAGGCAGCACAACCGGCGACTGGATCAGGATACGTCCGGCCCGGTAGGCTTCGGCACTTTCGAAACTTGGCTGCCCATGCATAAGCAGAGAAGCGACCTGGCGTATGCTCTGCACTGCACCAGTAGCGGTGAACAGACAGAGATCCAGCCGAGCGTCATCCAGCCGGGCGGCCGGCGTCACTTTCGCGAAGCCGCCGTAGCGGCGGGTGTTGCCGGCGACGATCTGCGAGATCTCGCCCGACCAGGGAGCACCGTCCATATCGATGTTCACGGACGCTGCCTGAGCGGCGGGAATCGCCCGCAGCGTCGCCAGCCAGACGGCCGGACCACCAAGCCGCTGCTTCAGCGGCTTGGAGATGCGTTCCATCACAGCCCCATCGAAACCTATCCCGGCCATCAGCAGGAAGTGTCTGCCGTGATGGCCGTTGATCTCGAGGTGCCCGAGATCAGCGCGGCGCCGTTCGGCAGTGATAAGCTGCTGCGCGGCGACGCGAGGACGGGTGGAAACGCCCAGTTCGCCGGCCCAGAGGTTGACCGTGCCGCCAGGAATGACGCCGAGGGCGACATCGCTGCCGGCGATACCGTCCACGATCTCGCTCAGAGTGCCGTCGCCGCCGCAACCGACTACCACGTCGTAGCCGTGGCGGGCGGCATCGCGGGCGATCGTCGTCGCATCGCCCCCGTGTTGCTTCTGCCGCACGACGGCTTCCCAGCCGTTCGCCCGTAGCACGGCGAGCGCTTCTGTAAGGTCCAGACCACCCCTGCCAGAGCGTGGCTTTACGACCAGCCACGCTCGCACTGCAGCAGCACCGGATTGAGGCATACCAGTCCCCCCGGTAGGGATATCACAGCGGCCGCGTGGCCGCGTCACCCATATAGTGGACACGGGCAGCAATGAGAACCAGCATGTGAACAGAAGACCGCCGGAAAGGGGTCGTCATTGAAGCA
>JBBRGK010000395.1:0-3943 GCA_038240805.1 Dehalococcoidia bacterium
CCCGGCCTCTGGGTTGCCCACGAGCTGCGCCGCCTGATCGAGCCCTACGAGTCTCTGACCGCGGAACTTGGCTGGGACGAGCCGCTCCCGATCGAGGAGCCGCTACCGCCACCAGCCCCGCCGTTCGGTGAACCGGCCATTTGGGGCGAGGAACGCGGCTCCAGGCGGCTGCTTTCGCTCTGGCGCCGCCTGACCGGCGCCTCGTAGCGGCTCAGGCTGAGAATTCAGGCAATATGAGCATCGCCCGCCTGATAGACCAGTAGGGCTTGCGTTCACTTTCACGAGCACTGGCGACTGGAGGCTGTTTCCGTGATGCCCGATTCTGTGTTTGTCGAGGCTCGAAACCAGGTCATTGAGCGCCTACGGCAGGCTGCGGAAACAGACACTCGCATCATGGCGTGCTGGCTGCAGGGAAGCCTGGCCAATGGCTCCGCTGACGACCTCTCTGATATCGATGCGTGCGTTGCGGTCGACGACGTTGCGCTGGACCAGTTCCTCGGCGACCGGGGCCGTTTCTGCAGCGCGTTGGGCACCCTCTTGTTCTTCGCTGCGGATATCGTGCCGGGACTCCGTATGGCCCACTGCCTGTTCGATGGGTTGGTGAAGCTCGACCTTTTGGTGCTGAAGGCGTCCGAGGTTGATCGGTGAAAGCAGACACCGACAGCAATGCTTGTGGACAAGGCCGGGGTGAGGGCGCGCCTGCTGGCTCGTGCCGAGCCGGAGGCGCCAGCCGTCGGACCACGCATCCAGGCACTTTACGGCATCATCCGCCAGGGCGGAGCGTGGCCGATTCGACTCTTGATGCGCGGGCAGTGGTCCATGTTTGCGATGTGCGAGCTCGAGCTCATTAATGACAACCTGGCCACACTTATGGCCGTCCAGCATGACCCGAGGCTCCTGAGCAAGAACCGTTTTTCGCTGGCCCTGTCGCTGCCTGCGCATCAACAGGCCGAACTCGACGAGCTCAGCGCCACCGTGATAGAAGGACTCGCACGACGCGATCTTGGTGTCCTGCGTGAGGTACACCTGCGCATCTACGACGCACTCGTGCGGGAAGGGAAGGCGGCGTTGTCCGCGCTGGACCTGCCTTATTCCGGCACTGAGGAAGGAGATGCCAGCTTCAGAGAGTTGTACACAAAATACTGGCCGCAGCAAATCGCCGGGCCGGCCAGAGCAGCGACTCGCCCTGATCGAAATAAAGGTACGCGAGGTGGCCGAGGCGGCAATGCTGCTGCGGGAGTGAATGGGTAGAGGGCTCCCCGGCACCGGGGACAATACTCCCCCACCCTCGCCCGGTTGCGAGCAGGATGCCTCGCAGCTACGCTTGTGGGACGGCGGCGCGGCGTCGCCAACGAGTGCCGAAGCGATGGAGGGTGCGCCGATGACGGCAGTGGAGAAGCCGGTAGCTGGCGGCGACACGTCGTGGTTCACGCAGGGCAGGCTCGGGCTGATGCTCCACATGGGGCTCTACAGCGTGGCCGGCATCGAGGCCTCGTGGCCACTGGTTCAGGGTTTAATCTCCTATGACGAGTACGCGGCCCTGGCTGGCGCCTTTAATCCGCAGCACTACGATCCTGCGGCATGGGCAGCGCTGGCGAAGGAGGCGGGCGCGCGATACGTCGTCTTCACCACCAAGCATCATGACGGCTTCTCGCTCTTCGACACGAAGCTGAGCGACTTCTCCTCCGTGCGCACCGCCGCAGGGCGCGACCTGATACGGCCTTACGTGGAGGCGGTGCGGGCTGCGGGGCTGCGCGTCGGCCTCTACTTCTCGCTACCCGACTGGCATCACGTCGATTACCCGGTGGTGCCGACGCCGCTGGGCTCCCGCCCCGAAAAGGCGTGGCCGCCGAACGTCTACCACGACATCGCCGCAGAGCCAGACCGCTGGCAGCGCTACCTCGTCTTCATGCGCGGACAGCTGGAGGAGTTGCTCACCGGCTACGGCGCTATCGACCTGCTCTGGTTCGACGGCGGCTGGGAGCAGACCCTCTCCGCGTGGAACGGCTACGACCTGATCCGGCAGATCCGCCAGTGGCAGCCGGGAATCATCATGAACGACCGCCTCAATCCCTCGCTCATGGGGGTGGCCAACACGCTCGATCTCGGAGTCTCAGACTACATCCAATGCGAGATGGCGCTGCCCGCGCCGACGACATCGCTGCCGTGGGAGCGGGCGATGACGATCAACGACTCGTGGTCGTATAAGCCTGTAGACGTGAACTACAAGTCGGCCACCACGCTGCTCCACTACCTTGTGGGCAGCGTGGCACAGGGCGGCACCCTGCTGGTGGACGTCGGCCCCTCGGCGGATGGCGAGATCCAGGGCGACTTCGCCTCACGCCTGCGGGTGATCGGCGCCTGGTTGCGGCGCAACGGCGCCTCGGTCTACGGCTGCGGTTCGGCGGGCCTTCCCCCCACTGCGTGGCGCGACCCACTGACACGCGACGGCTCCATGCTCTATGTCCACGTGTTCGGCGCACCGCCCGACGATCTGGTTGAGGTGAGCGACCTGACCGAGCGTGTGCTGGAGGCGACGGTGTTAGCAACGGGCGAGCCACTGGAGTGGAGCCAGCAGATCGCGCAATACTTTGGCAGCTTCCTGCGCCTTCGCCTGCCTGCCGCCTACCGCGACCCTTACGACACGGTGATCGCGCTGCGTCTGGGGTAGCCGGGCATCATCACGCGCAGGATCGTGGGCTGGCCGCTGGCTGGGCCCTCAGGAACCTTCTTCCATTGCCAGCGTCAGGCCGCGCACGTAGGCGGGGGCGAAGGCGAGGCAGATCAGCACGATCGGTAGCGCCGCGATACCCAGGGCGCCTGTCGCCTGGCTGAACTCGCTCAGGTCCAGCGAGATCACCGCCAACCCAACCGTTACGGTCTGCTGGTTGTGGTGGATAAGGAAGGTGCCGGCGTAGAGCAGGTCGGACGCCATCATGCCGACGCTAAAGATCGCGGCCGCGATCACCACCGGCCAGCTCAAGCGTAGCGTCAGGCGCACAAACGCCTGTACGCGGCTGCCGTCCAGCAGCGCGGCCTCCTCCGTGTCGGCCGGCAGCGTCGAGTAGAACGCGTAGAACAGCCAGGTGCAGAACGGCACGGTCAGCGTCTGGTACAGGAGGATCACGGCCACGAACGAATCCGCAGTGTGCATCCAGAGGAATAACTGGTAGACCGGTACCAGGACGGCGCCCTGCGGGATGAAATAGCTGCCGAGCAGGCCGCGAGCGATCCAGCGTGCCCCCGGCGCGTGCAGCCGTGCCAGCGAGTAGCCCGCCAGGACACTGGCAACCAGCGCCAGCAGCAAGGCGCTGCCGAATACGACCAGCGTATTCCACATCCAGGTCCAGAAGGCCGTGTCCTGCAGGGGGCCACTGACCCCTTCCAGGCTGGGATGCACCACCCAGAACGGGTTCGGGTCCGCGTTCTCGGCGATCGGCCGGATCGATTGGATGATCGTCCAGTAGATCGGCAGGAGGTGGAACGCCGCCAGCAGCAGCGCACAAACGACACCGGCAGCGATCAGCAGCCAGTGGCGTGTCTGCAGCCGGCGCCGGCCGGGTTGCCTGCCTGCGGCACGCTCGTCGCGGTGGCGTCTGAACGGGTTGCCGGACAGCAGCCGCAGTGGACCAACAATCCGGTCGAGCGGGGACGAACGGGGCTCGGGATCGAACGCACGGAAGGCGAACCAGAGGATCGCGGCGATGAAGGGTAGCTGCACCACCGTGATCGCGGCGCCGATACCCGTGTTGCCATCCTGGATGCTCGCCTTGTAGGCCAGCGTGCCGAGCAGCGGCTGGAAAATGAGGCCACCGGTCTGCACGAAGACGATCGCGTAGTCCATGAATGAGATCACCAGCGAAGTCAGTACCGCCAGCACCAGGAATCGGCGCACCAGCGGCACGATCACAAGGCGAAAGCGGTCCCAGCCGGGAGAAGATTC
>JBBRGK010000396.1:0-3943 GCA_038240805.1 Dehalococcoidia bacterium
GGCAGGCTATAGAGTGATCGTTCCGTACCTGCGCGGTTATGGCACGACACGCTTTATTTCGAGCGAAACGTTTCGGAATGGCCAGCAGTCGGCACTCGCGCTCGACGTCATCGCGCTGATGGATGCTCTGAAGATCGAGAACGCGATCCTCGCCGGTTTTGATTGGGGCGCGCGGACTGTCGACATCATCGCGGCGCTCTGGCCGAAGCGCTGCAAGGCACTCGTCGCCGTGAGCGGTTATCTGATCGGCAACCAGAAAGCCGGCGAGATCCCGTTGCCGCCGAAGGCGGAGCTCGAATGGTGGTACCAATATTACTTTGCTACGGAACGCGGCCGGTCCGGTTACGAAAAATACCGGCACGACTTCGCGAAGCTCATCTGGCAGCTCGCCTCGCCGAAATGGAACTTCGATGACGCCACGTTCGGACGCAGCGCAGCCGCCTTCGACAACCCCGATCACGTCGACATCGTGATCCACAATTATCGCTGGCGGCTTGGACTCGCCGCAGGCGAGCCGAAGTATGACGGTTACGAAAAGCGGTTAGCCGAAGGGCCGGTCATCACCGTGCCTGCCATCACGCTCGAAGGTGATGCCAACGGTGCGCCCCATCCTGACCCGAATGCCTATGCCAAAAAATTCTCCGGCAGATACGCGCACCGGCTCATCAAGCCTGGCGTCGGCCACAATCTTCCGCAGGAAGCGCCGCAGGCCTTTGCCGCCGCTGTCATCGAAGTCGACGGGTATTGATGGATCGCACTTAGCAGCACGTCGTCGCCGAATGGTTTCGTCAAGAATGCTCCGCTCCCCCTTCATTGCTGGACCTTCATCGGCACATCGCCGTAACCCGCAATGAAGATCATCGGCATATCGCGGCGCTCGGCGGCGACGCGCTTCTGCAGCTCGCGATCATCGATGCCGGTGAGACGCACGTCCAGCACCCAATCGAAATCCAACAGCGTCGAGCCTTTTTCGAGTAAACGAACGGCTCGAATAGACCTAAGCGATTAGCCTGCGCAGTGGAGATCAAGCCATCCAGAAAATCGCATCCTGGTCACGCCTTACAGATCGATGACGACATCGCGAATCGGTTGTGAGCAGCAAACGAGAAGGTTGCCGTCGGCGGGCGTTTCGAGTGGCTCCGGTCCGTATAGGACTGCCCCCGAAACCAAACCGCTCTCACAGTTGTGACAAACACCGCTCCGGCACGACCAGCGGACCGGGACGTCGCACGCCTCGGCCAACTCCAAAATGCTCTGGTAGGACGACGCATTCCAATGCGCGGCGATGCCACTGCGTGCGAACGATACGAGCGGTCCGGTATTGGCGTCGTCCTTGGGCAGATGCGGTGCTCGCGTCGCTGCGCCGACGACACCGGGCGTCATGGACTCGCTGCCGTTGAAGAGCTCGAGGTGGATCCGCTCCGGCGCCACGCCTAAGGGTGCGAGCGCATCTTTCATCTCTGCCCTGAAGCGAGTCGGCCCGCAGAGGTAAACATCTGCCTCTCGTGGAAGGCCCACCTCGTCGAAGATCGATCGGGACAGGTGACCGGCAGCATCGAAATCCTCACCCATCCTGTCGCGCGAGCCAGCCTTGCTGTAATAAACATAGGTGCGGCCGTTCGAGAGCGCGGCCATAAGGCGGCGGACTTCGCCGGCGAATGGATGATGCTGTCCATCGCGCGCCCCGTGCAGCCACCAGACCTGCCGTGTCGAGTGGCCGGCCGCCAGCGCATGCAACATCGCCAGAACAGGCGTCGCCCCGATTCCCGCGCTGAGCAGCACGACGGGCCGCTCACCGGACTGCAGAATAAAGCTTCCGCGCGGCGCGCTCACGTCGAGAGCATCGCCCAACTGGACATGCTCTCGCAGGTAGGTTCCAGCGACCCCATTCAGCTCGACCTTCACGCTGATTCGATAGCGCTCCGTCGATAGAGAACTGGAGAGCGAGTAGCTGCGAAAGATTGGTGGGCCGCCGGTCGGTTGAAGACGCAGGACTACATACTGGCCGGGCAGAGCCGTAGGCAACGGCTGACCGTCGGGGCTTTGCATCGTCAGCGAGAGGACGTCCGCAGATTCTTGATCGATCGCTGTCACCCTCAGCGGCCGAAATCCTGGTGCAGCCGGATGCGCGGCGGCTGAGGGCGCGAGCCCCGCGTTGCCACTGCCCGCGGCAGTCGTTCGGCTCTGCAGTAACGCCTCGAATGAGGAACGCCACCCTGGCGAAAGCGCCTCGATACGCAGGGCGTGCTCCAGTCGATCGTGCGTATGTTTGGGCAAATAGAGCAGCGCGTTGATCTCTGCGACGGTCATTCGCTCCATCGCCTCTCCCACCTTCACGATTTCGTCGCCGGCGCCCACGAAGCCTTCCTGCAGAACGCGGAAGTAGAACCCGGGCCGCCCGCTGCCTGTCAGCAATGCCGGCATCCGGGGCTCGTTCATCCGAATGCCGACGCGATAGCAGGTAACGCGAGGTTGAGTGACCTCGAACAGCGCGCTGCCGATCCGATAACGGTCGCCTATGCACGTGGCATCGTCGGGCAATCCTTCGATCGTGAAGTTCTCGCCGAACTGTCCGTGGACCAAGTCGGTCCTCTTCAGCTGCTCCTGCCAGTAGCGATACGATTCGACCTGGTAGACGAAAACGGCGCGTTGCTCACCCCCGTGCCCGGCCAAGTCGCCTTGACCGTCTCCCTCTAGATTCAACCGGCCGACGCGACAGCCGCCACCCACCGGATCCTTCCAGACGGCGGTATGCACAGTGCGACCGTTCCATTCGATGTCCCGCGGAAGTCCGACGTTTACCGATAATAGTCGAGGCATGTCATGTGCTTTTTGTGGGGACCGCGTGCTTCCTTAAGCATCTCAGGTGCTGCGACCGTCATCCAGTCTGTGTGCGGCCGAGACCTACTCAGCGGTGCGGAGCGAATCAGTCCTGTTCGCCCAACAGTTGCGCCTGCGTTTTTCCGTACGGAAAGAAACCCGCCTTCTCGCCCTTCGCCCACGCGGTTCGCTGCTCCATGCTGCTGATGTCCCAATCGGGACGGCAACGCTGCAGCACGGCGCGCAGGTCGAGGCGCAGCTCCTCCACCGTCGGCCGGCCGAAGAACCAGTAGCCGTTGTAGATCTTGTAGACACGCAGGCCAGGTTCCAGCACCAGCGTGTGGGGGATCATCGGATTGTGATGCGGGTCGGTGTATTCCGCGATGTCGAGATCCTTCTGCAGCTTGCGCCCGAGGTCCGAGAGAAACGGCCAGACGGCACCGACGCCCGCGCGGAATTCATTCGTCTCTAGCAGGTTGTCGGGGGTTATCGTAACAAGACGGCAGTAACCGACCTGCGCCTCGCGGTGGAGTTGCAGCAGCCCCTCGTGTTGTCGCCTTTCTTTCGGACAAAAACCTCCGCGGGAAAGCATCAGCACGAGCGGATCGCCTTGCTGCAACTCCGAGAGCGTCCGGTGCTTGCCGCGGTGGTCAGGAAGCTCGTAGTCGGGAAACACTGCGCCGGGAATGATGTCGGGTCGCATCTCTTCATTCCTAGACATTAAACCGAGACAAGGTGTTCGCATGCGCCAACGCGTGCGAACACGTGCGAAGCGCGGGCCTCATCCGCGGGCACCGTCCATGTGAAGCGCAGCGTCTTTGGCTGCCTCATCCGAAGTTCTGCCGCGCTCGCGCGCGACGATGTATGCGGCATACCACCCCGACCAGTGGTGCTTCGGAGCTTTCGCTTCGTACTCGCCATGGCGCTCCTCTGCTTCTCGCAAAAGGTCGGTCAGAGTCGCGGCGTCCATGCCGAGTCCTCGTCCGGGCAATCGCACAGTGACCTCCTGGAGCAGCCAGCCGTTGCCGTCCGGGTCGCTGAACGTGGCGAACGAGCTGTAACTGCGCCGTTGCGGATCCGGGCCGCTGATAGGCGGTTGTCCGGGACCGGCACGGTGGAACAC
>JBBRGK010000397.1:0-3938 GCA_038240805.1 Dehalococcoidia bacterium
ATCGTGCCGGCGCACCTGCTGGATGGCTCCGGCAACGCTTTCCGGATCAACCGCCTGAAAGACAAGCTGGGCACGCGGTCGATGGCCTCCGGTGAATACAGCTTTGACGGCGCGGTCGCTTATCAGGTTGGGCCGCTCGATAGTGGCTTCGTGCAGATGATGGAGATGGTGAGCGCGTCGCGGCTGTCGAACGCGATGCGCGCGACAGCGATGATCCGCCGCAGCTACTACGAAGCGCTTGTTCACGCGCGCGCACGCGTGGCGTTCGGACAAACGCTCGAACGCCTGCCGCTGATGCGGGAGAAACTGCTGGAGATGATGCTGGACGCGGAGAGTGGTCTGGCAATCGTTCTGCAGGCGGGAGCGGTGTTGGGCCGCGCCGATGCCGGCTCTATTGTCGATGGAGCGTTGCTCCGCATTCTGACGCCGCTGGCGAAGTGGTACCTCTGCAAGCGGGCACGCTGGGTGAGCGGTGAGGGGATGGAGGTGCGCGGCGGCAACGGCTATATCGAAGACTGGGTGAATCCTCGGCTCGTACGCGACAGTCACCTGGGCTCGATCTGGGAGGGGGCGAGCAACGTCATCCTGCTTGATGTAGCGCGGGCGATGGCGAAGCAGCGATCCCACGAGGCGCTGTTCGATGATATCGAACGGCGTCTCGCCAGCTTCCGAGACCCGGCACTCGTCACTGCCGCAGCGATCGTGCGTGGGTCACTCGCGCGCCTGCGTGTTCAGATCGAACGGATGCAGCAACTCGACCAGGCGTACCGCGACTTGCCGCTCGATAGAGTGGCGCGGCGAATGTACCACCTCAACGCCGCCACGCTTTTGCTGGAGGAGGCCGCAGAACAGTCCGCGCAGGGCGGCGGCTACCGCAAGCTGCTGCTCGCGGCGCGATACATGCGCAGCTTTATCTATCCGCCTACAGATGACGAAATGGGTGACAGCGATCGGACGACGATCGACTGGTTCGAGCCGATGAAGGAGCACGGGATGGTGCCGGCCTCGGCGGCAGCGATGTTGATCGCGGCGATGCCCGGGTGAGGAACAGATTTTTCTGGGACGACAAAAGGGAGCGGCATTGCCGCTCCCTTTTGCTGTCATCTCACGGCACCCCGCCGAACCGTGAGCTTACGTTGATAATATTGCTGCCGGCTCTGCCAGTGGTGAATCGCCCGATCGGAGTAGATGGGCCGAAGCGCGTGCCATCAGCGTTCACCGATACGGGAGGAGGGGATTCCCGGCTGTAATGCTCCACTGGAGCCCTTATTTCGGTCGTGCCATTATCGTGACCGGACGAGGCCGCCTGCGCTGGATGGGACCTTTACTGCGGACTCTGACAGCGATCTGCGATTCACCGGCACGTTTTTCGGGTCGAAGACGACCGTTGTCTCACCGGCGTGATCACGTTCCCATGCATCAAGCTGAGACAGAGCATCGGCGGCGGTCTTCGCCTGCGAGACCCCGGTGATGTTCTGCGGTGCTTCCTTGAAACGAACCAGCGTGTACCACATGGCCTCAGCCTCCTCGGCATCAGGAATATTTACGGGCTGCGCGTAATCATCTTGCGACGGAGAGTATCACGATCGGCCGCAAAAACAAGGTAACGCGATCACAGGTCGGCGTTGATACCCAGCCGCGCCTGATCAGCCTACGTCGAAAGCCTTAATGAATTGAAGGTTCGCCGCACCAATCTAGCTAGAACTGTATACTCCCGTTCCGACCTGAATCGGGGTTTCGCTCACTGATAGCTGATTGCGTACCGCAGGAATAACTCATCCGTGGCCTGATCGAGCAGATGCTCCTTCAGACTGAGCTGTGGCATCGAGCTGCGGTCGAAGGCGGATCCCTCCACGGCCGTCAGGCTCTCTTTCCCGGCCACGATCTTCGGCGCGAGTGTCAGGAAGATTTCGTCGGCGACACGCGCTTCCAGCAGCGCCCGATTCATCGACGGGCCACCTTCGCAGAGCAGGTGGCGGACGCCGAAATCGCGTCGTAGCGCCTGCACGATCTGGAGTGCGTTGCCGCTGGCGCCGGGCACGATCACGACCTTTCGGCCGGTGGCTCGTATCGCTGCGACGCGGTCGTGTGGCGTCGTTTCAGTCAAAAAGACCACCGCCTCGAATTCGCGCGAGGTGAAGAAGGGCACATCCAGGGGCAGATCGCCAGAACGGCTGACGATTACTCCGATCGGCTGAGGACTCAAGCCGTGCTCCAGGCGTTGCGCTTTGAGGCCACTATCCCGCACGCGCGGGCTCGAACCGCTGATGCGAAGCGTCGAAGCGCCGTTCATCACAGCATCCGCGTGAACCCGCAGTTCCTGCATCATGCGCTTGTCGTCGGCGCTTCCGAGTCCGCGCTCAGATCCCTCGACTGTCGCTTTTCCGTCGATGGATGTCACCATGTTGATGTAGATGAAAGGCCTGTCTGCGGGCGGATCCGGGAGTATCATCCGGGCGTAATGGCCGGCGATCGTCACAGTGGCGGACGGCTCGTTGTCTGATCCGGATTGCTTCTTGTCGCTCATTGCTACTGGCCGTAGCCCTGTTTGTACAGTTCGCGCCAAACATCGCCGCTGTCGGCGTATAGCTCGATCAGGAACTGGTGTGCCGCTTCGTTCGCCATCACCAGCTCCATGCAGCGTTGGGAGAGGTAGCGATCGAAGATCGGCGGATGCCGGTTGATATCAACAGTTCCATAGAAGGCATCCGGCCGCTCGATGCCCGGCCTCATGATCGCGAGTTCCTGGGCCGGACCGACGCCGATGATCTGTTTCTGGTCGAGGTCGACCAGCTGTTCTCGCAGCTTTTGCTGAAAGTCGGGCATCGCAGTGAACGGTTCGGCGTCCAGATAGGTGTCCGCCGCGAGACCTTGCACCAGGGCGTGAGTGACGGCGCAGACGTGCTCCATGCGAAACCGCGCCTCGTGGGCAAGGTCTGCCGGCACGAGCCCCACAGCGAGTACGCCGAGGTAGGTCTGCGCCAGGGGCGATAGGTCATTGGTCGTAAGCGCCGTCATCCGAGACCCTCTCGCTCACCGTACCACGAGCGCTCTTTGCTGCAACGATGAGGCGCACGGTCCCGCACTGGGGACGCCGGTTTCAGCAAGTTGGAAAGCGCCCGCTACCAAACAGGGAGCAATGCGCCGGCGCGGCGCCCTAGGTAGCCGGTTGTTTGGTTCGATCCGTTGCGGTTGTTTCATGCTGATTCTGCTGTTTGTTGCCGTGTGTGGAGCGGCCGGCGCGGCAGCCTGGTTCGCCAGCCGTGATATCGGACCCTTGTACCGCGATGGAACCTATACCGTGCAGACTCCCGGTGGCGTCCGTGTCGATCGGATTTCACTCGATGCAGCACGCCGATTCGACGCGAAGCAGAATGTAGACCTATCACCACTGGGGCTGGCTCGCCTGCAGTTGCAGGGGCTCGATTTTAGCGAAGAGGAGGTGAACTCCCGGCTGGCCGTCCAGTTACTCGACAGCCCGGTGGACACCGGCGCCATCCACGTCGATCGCGTGTTCCTTGAGCTGCATCAGCGCAACACAGTCGCCTATGCGTACGTTTCCATGTTTGGCCTCCACGTCACGCTCTCCTCTGGTGTGGTGTTCAATGTGGTGAACGAAACCGGCAGGGTGAAGCTCTCCAGTCCGCAGGCCGGACGGCTGCCGATCGACCTGGCGCTGCGGCTCTATCTGCAACAGTCAGGCAATACGGAACGGCTGGAGCACCTGCTCGAACTCGCACTGCCGCCACAGGTAACTGCAATCGAACCACGCGAAGGGTCGCTTCACGTCGGCATTAATATCCTGAAGCAGGCCCGGCTGGCCCAGGACTATGCCCTGCGTTCGCCAGACGGAGGCGGCTTTGCGTTAGCTGCATCCGTCTCTTTTGCTCCGCTGGCAGGTTTGTCTGCCGGCGCGCCTGCGGTGCGGTTTCTTCCTG
>JBBRGK010000398.1:0-3914 GCA_038240805.1 Dehalococcoidia bacterium
TGAGGCACAGAACATCAAAAACCCGGCGACGCGGGCAGCTCAGGCGGCGCGGGCGATATCGGCGCACTGGCGCGCCGCGCTCACCGGGACGCCAGTAGAGAATCGCCTCACCGACCTCTGGAGCATCTTTCAGTTCCTCAACCCCGGGCTGCTTGGCTCGGCAGCGGAGTTCAAACGAACGTTTGCGGCGCCGATAGAGCGAACCGGAGATGTGGCCGTTTCGAACCGGCTGCAGAAGCTGGTGGGGCCGTTCATCCTGCGACGGCTCAAGTCCGATAAGAGCATCATTGCGGACCTGCCCGAAAAGAACGAGATGAAAGTCATGTGCACGCTGACTCGGGAGCAGGCGACGCTCTATCAGGCCGTGCTGAAACAGTCGCTCGAAGGAATCGACGAACTTGACGGCATCCAGCGGCGCGGTCAGATCCTGGCGATCCTGACGAAGCTGAAGCAGGTCTGCGACCATCCGGCGCTGCTTTTGCATGACGGCAGCCGGCTCGCCGGCCGCAGCGGCAAGCTGACCCGGCTGAGCGAGATGCTCGAGGAGGTGGTCAGCGAGGGCGACAGCGCGCTCGTGTTCACACAGTACGCCGAGATGGGCAGGTTCCTGGTCGAACATCTGCAGTCAACGCTCGGCCAGGAGGTGCTTTTCTTGCACGGCGGCACAAGCGCAGCCGCCCGCGAGCGGATGGTTTTACGTTTCCAGGCAGAGGGGAGCGGGTCGCGCATCTTCGTGCTTTCGATCAAGGCCGGCGGGACCGGCCTGAACCTGACGCACGCCAATCACGTCTTCCACTTCGACCGCTGGTGGAACCCGGCCGTCGAGAACCAGGCGACCGACCGCGCCTTTCGTATCGGCCAGCGGCGCGACGTGCAGGTGCACAAGTACATCTGCGCAGGCACGTTTGAGGAGACGCTCGACCAGATCATTGAACGGAAGCTCGCGCTCGCCGAGTCGGTCACAGGGACAAGCGAGGCCTGGATCACCGAGCTCTCCTCGGCTGAACTGCGCGACATGTTTAGCCTCAAAGCGGATGCGACGGTCGAGGAGTAAGCAGATGGGTCGACGAAAGCAAGGGTACTGGGGCGACTACTCCGGTCCACGCCGGCACGCCGAAGGAATTCGTGCACAAGCACAACGTGGGCAGTTCGGCAAGACGTGGTGGGCAGGCCGCTGGCTCCAAGCGCTCGAGCCGCTGATTAATGAGGGCAGGCTGGCCCGGGGCCGCTCATACGCCCGCAGCGGTCAGGTAACGAAGCTCGACGCGGACAAAAATGGCGTGGTCGCGCGGGTTCAGGGCAGCCATCCAACGCCATACAAAGTGAGCATTAAGTTCAAGCAACTCAGCCAACCCGACTGGGAGCAGGTAGACCAGGTAATGGCCTCCGAGGCGATCTACGCCGCGAAACTGTTGAGTGGTGAAATGCCGGCCGAGATCGAGAACGCCTTCGCCGCGGCTGGCATGACGCTGTTCCCCGCAATCGAACAGGATCTCGTGACGTCCTGCTCCTGTCCCGACTGGGCAAACCCGTGCAAGCACGTCGCCGCCGTCTACTATCTGCTGGGCGAGCGCTTTGACGCCGATCCGTTCCTGATGTTCCTGCTGCGGGGACGAACGCGTGAGGAGGTTGCGTCGGCGCTCCGCGCCCATCGCGGCGCATCCGCCGACGCGAGTGTGATCGCCGAGCCCCCGCCCGAAGCTGAGGTCCCGCTGCTCGACGGATCGGCGGAGTCTTTCTGGCGATCTCCGCAGGGAGGCGCTGCTCGGGCGCTGAGCTTCGATCAGCCGCTTCTCGATGCGCTGCCCGTAAAGAGCCTCGGACCGCCGCCGTTCGTGGACGACGAAAGAGCCTTCTCGGCGACGATGACGCATCTGTACCGTTCCATCAGCGCCCGTGCGCGAAACCTTGCCCTCGGCGACACGAACGCCGAGTCCCGGGAGTGATTCTTACTGACCGCCGCGACCAACGCGACGGTGACCCGCCAGACCGTGGACCGGCTCCTGCCTGCTCCTCCGACTGGCCAATTAGTAAAGAAGTAGTAACGGCGCTCGGACTCAGGGCCGGGTGTGGCAAGCGTTATAGGTGGTGTGGATAACACCCTGTTTGTTGGCTCCCTGACAGAAGCCCTCTCCCCGCCCGTCTACGATGCCGGAGGCGAGCACACAAACCTGCGTGGGATGTGTGCCCTGCGCCGCGGTACGTTGCATCAAAATGATTGGGAGAGGAGCTGTTCACATGTCATCAGTCCAACGCATCTTGCTGCCAATGCTCGCTGTGGCTTGCCTGACCGGGGTCATTGGTGGTGGCGGCCTGGAAACCGGCAGCGTGAGCGCGGCGCCACCAGCGATCGCCGCGTCCAGTTTTGCGGGGAGCCCTGTCCATCCGATCTGCCCGATCGGCAGCTGGCGGGCGACGAACCTGGCCGACTACCTGTCTGGATTCTTTCCCGCGAGCAGCTCTTTCAGCGTCATCACGGTGAACGGCGGGCTGGGCTTTACTTTCCGCGATGATTTCACCTTTCACTTTACCAACGACAACATCGAGGTGATCGGAAACATCGCCTTGCCCTCCGGCAGTGATCCGTTGCTGGTAGTTATTCAAATGACCGGCAGCGCCGACGGCACCTACGCTGAGGACTCGTTCGGCCACCTGGCAATGTCCAACGTCACATCCGGCTTTGTCACGGCCGTCACGGTCAACGGTGAGTCGATTGGCCCCGGTGCCCCGACGCTCGCCGGTGGGATCGCGATCGGCGGCGTCTACACCTGCGATGGCGACAATATGACCTACACGCCGGATCTGACCGGACCGAGCCTCACCAGCCTCGTCGGGCCTCTCACCGTTCCGGGGGGCGGCGCCATCCCTGCGCCAACGGCCGGCACGCTCAGGCTCTTTCGCACCCGCTAAGAACTGATTTCAAAACCTGCAAACGATCCCCTCTACAGGCGTAGGTCGGGGTAACCGTCGGAGTTTTGAAACTGCTTCTAAGCACATCCTCTGCGCCGCCTTCCCCGGCTGCCTGAAGCGCCGACACTTCCGTACTATGGTACATAGAGGCAGGTTGCACCACGCTGGTTCGGGCGGACTGGGGCACGGTCGTTTTCGTCAGCAGATACCCGAGGGGAGGCACGATGCCAGGAGCGGCAGAGTTCCAGCCGGTCACAGACCAGGCAGAGTTGGAGCAGGTACTGACAACACAGGAAGCAGCGCCGGTGCTGCTGTTCCTTCATGATCCGTTCTGCCCGGTCAGCGCCGAAGCGTACGACGAAGTCAACACGATCCCCTACCGGGTCATGCTCGTGGACGTTTCCACTGGCAACGGGCTGAGCCGCGAGGTGGAACGCCGCACGGGCGTGCGCCATGAGTCACCGCAACTGCTGCTTTTGCGCGACGGCGCCGCACTCTGGTCTGCGTCACATTTCGCGATCACTTCGAGCTCGGCTCAGACCGCACTGCGTGAGCTTGGTGATTCGGCCGGCGCCGGGAGTTTACCTGACCCCCCGCACGGCGTAAATACATGATTCTGATCGCTGACTGTTAAGACAATATACTTGCAACATGACCGCATAAAGACTACCCTATGGGGTAGCAAATCTGATAGACGGTTGAAACGCCCCAGTGTTGAGTAGTTAACAGGCCGCCTCAGCTCGCACCGCCTACACTTCACGCAGGGTTAGTCCGATTGGCTGCAATCGTGTAGCATGAGAACAGTTAGACACCGTTTCGCAACCGGATTTGGTGAACTGACTGGGCGGCAAGCGAGGCTTTAGTGGAGCTTAAGCAATATCTGACCCTGGTCCGACGCAACTGGTGGGTGCTGCTGCTTGGTACCTTCCTCGCGGCCTCGGCGGCTTACGTCTATGCCGGCCGGCTGCCACGCCTCTACCAGGCGCAGTCCACCCTGCTGCTCA
>JBBRGK010000399.1:0-3891 GCA_038240805.1 Dehalococcoidia bacterium
TTCGGTTTCGTGACCCTGGAGCTGGCGCCCCGCGGCTGGCATCTCGCCCTCCGCGACACGAGCGGTGCTTCAACGCTGGCCTGCGAGCTTGCCGATCGGAGGCTCACCTGCAGCAACCCCGCCGGCGCCCCGTAGCTCACCCCAACCGATCGAGCAGCCGGTTGTTCAGGCGCAGATAGGGGGTGCGACGCCGTCAGGCTGCGTCGCCGGCTGCATACGTCAGCGTCGCTTCCAGGGGCACCGTCTGTCCTACCGCCCAGGCAGCGGCAAACTCTTCGGGCTGCAAGCGGCGGCGCACTTCGGACAGGATTGAGTCACGATCGGACTGATCCACGGGAGACAGTGGCGCACCGATCACGTCCCGCAGCGTTTCTGCCGCCGCGAGCAGGCGTGTTGCGCGGGCGTCTTCATGCCGGGTGCAGGCCGCCGCCGCGATCGCTTCGAGGCAGAGGGCGATGCCCGTTTGCTCCTCCAGTTCCCGAAAGAGCTGAAAACTCTCGGCAATCGCCGCCGCAGATCGCGCCGGCTCGCCGAGGTTGTGTGCAACCACGGCCAGGCTATGCAGTAAGTGCGCGGTCAGGTGTTTGTTACCCATCTCTCGGGCGAGGGCGAGTCCCTCTGTCAACAGCGCTTCCGCAGCGCTGTATCTGCCCTGGTAGCGGGCGCATTCCGCCAGGTTGTTCAACGAATACGCGATCCCGTTCGTATCGCCCGCCTGGCGCTTGAGCGTCAGACTCTCCATTTGCAATGCTTCGGCACGCTCGTAGCCGGCTCGCTCCAGCGCCACAATGCTGAGGTTGTTCAGCAACATGCCGATGCCGGTGCGGTCTCCCAGCTCGCGCCAGAGGCCGAGCGCTTCTTCCAGCAACAGTGCCGCCCCGTCGAGGTTTGCTTCCGCCTTCAGCACGAGCCCGAGCGAACCGAGGGCACCGGCGATGCCCTGCTTATTGTCACCACTGCGCCAGAGGGGAAGGCTTGCTTCATGAAAGGCGCGCGCTGCCGCGTAGTCACCCTGGCTGTGAGCGAGGGCACCCGATGCATCGAACGCCTTTGCACGCAGTTCGTCCGCAATGTCTGCGTTGGTGGCCAGGCCCGACTCGAGCCATGACCGGCCCTCTCGCGAGCGGCCGGTCAGGAACCAGAAGCGCCATAGCGCCACCGCCAGCTCAACGCCGGTGGCCGTGTCGGTCTCTGCCTGGGACCAGCGCAGGGCAGAGCGGAAGTTGGCCAGCTCTGCTTCCAGCCGGCGAAGCTGCTCTGCGCGTTGCGCACCACGCAGTTCTGGCTCTGCCTGCCTGGCAAGGCCGAGAAAGAGAGCGGCATGGCGTCGGCGCATTGCGACCGCCTCGCCGTACGTGGCGAGCTGCTCCTGGCCGTACTCGCGCAGCGTCTCCAGCATGTTGAAGCGCGGCTCACCATCGCTCTGCTCGTCCACGCGCAGGAGGCTCTGGTCCACTAACTGGACGACACCCTCGAACACTGCGGCCGCGTCGAGAGCTGAGGCCGTAGCAGTGTGGTCGACGCAGACCGCTTCGGCTGCTTCAAGGGTGCAACCGTCCGAAAAGACGGCCAGCCGCCGAAACAAGGTCTGTTCCTCGGGGGGCAGCAGATCATAGCTCCAGGCGATCGTCTCGCGCAGTGATTGCTGGCGCGCCGGCAGATCCCGCGGGCCGTCGCTGAGCATCGGCAGGCGGTGCTCCAGCCGCTCCAGTAGCGCCCGTGGCGAGAGCACCTTGATGCGCGCCGCAGCGAGCTCGATCGCCAGCGGCAGTCCGTCCAGCCGGCGGCAGATGGCGGCCACCAGCGGTCCGGTCTCCTCGTTGAGCGCAAACGTCGAGCGGACCGCCTGCGCCCGCTGGACGAACAGGAGCACGGACGGCACCTGCGCCAGCGCCTGAAACGACGGATTCACTTCGGACGGCGGCAGCGCCAGCGGCGGCACAACGAACTGCTGCTCACCCTGAACATGCAGTATCGCTCTGCTGGTCACGAGGACCTTGACCTGCGGGCAGGCCGCGAGGAGCGCGGTGATCTGCTCGGCGGCCGGGGCAAGGTGCTCGAAGTTGTCGAGCACCAGCAGCACCTCCTCGTCGCGGACGTGGGCGGCCACGGTCTCCAGCGGCGACTGCCCGGCATCTGGACGCAGGCCAAGCGCCTGGACGATCGCAGGCAGGACGAGCTTGATGTCGCGAATGCCGGCCAGCTCCGCGAAGGCGACGCTTTCGGGCATATCTGCCGCGCGTCCAGCCGCCACCTGGATCGCAAGGCGCGTCTTGCCGACGCCGCCGGGACCGGTCAGGGAAAGCAGCCGCACTCCTGGTTTTTGGAGCAGCTGGACCACGGCGGTTTCGTCGTGCTCACGCCCGAGCAGCGGCGTTAGCGGCACGGGCAGACGGCTGATGGCGCGACCCGGCACTGGCG
Organism: Dehalococcoidia bacterium; assembly: GCA_038240805.1. GTDB lineage: Bacteria > Chloroflexota > Dehalococcoidia > CAUJGQ01 > CAUJGQ01 > JBBRGK01. Next base: position 2,422 of record JBBRGK010000399.1, read on the forward strand.
GTGGTGCAGCCGTCGAGCCACGTTGCCGAACGACCGCGGCGATCAACCTGGCGCGTGCTTCAGAGGAGAGTCCCAGAGCTTCGGCCAGGAGCCGGATCGTGTCGGGGTAGGGGGCGCGATGGAGACTGCGCTCGAGGTCGCTGATCGCGCGGGCGCTGACCCCCGCCCGTTCTGCCAGGGCCTCTTGCGAGAGCGCCGCGGCAAGGCGGTGTTGCTTCAGCAGCTCCGCGAAGGAGGCTATTTGTGTCGTCACTATACGACCGTCGTTCGCCAACCATGCATCTCGAAAAGGGAATATCTGTTCGTCGGTCATAGTACCACCCTGCAGTGGCCCGGTACTGACGATTTAGGAACGAAAACACTTCAGCCAGGCGAAACTATGTGAGCGATAGGTGGCTGGCCGTCGTGGCCGGCGTGGTGTTCGCCCCGGATGATACAGCTGACCGCAGCCGGATCAGCCGGCCCGAGCCTTTCGCGAAACCATAGGAGGCATTCGCCATGCGTCTCTCACTTCTGGTCTGCGCCCTGGTCATGGCCAGCGCGGCCTGTAGCAGCTCCTCGAAAGGAAACATCAGCAGGAATCCGGTGCCAGGGGGAGGCGCAGTTGCCACGCAGCCCGGCGCAGCGTCTGCTGCGGCAACGAATCCGGCGCAGGCAGGAGCTGGTGCCGCCGGTGGTGCCAGCGCTCCAGCACAGCGGCCAGCGGCTTCCGCGCCCGCCGCGCAGGTGCAGTCGAGCACGCTGATCGTGGGCGCAGCAGCGCCGAAGCTCTTTGCCGGGCTCAGCAGGCCGATCAGCGCGGTGGCGTTTAGCCCGGACGGAAAGATTCTCGGCGCTGGTGGCGGGGATGCCTTCGTGCAGCTATGGGACGTCGCCACGGGGCAGCCGCTCAGCACGCTGAAATCGCCGGACCCGAAAAATGCGAACCGGGATTTTAACCTCCGCACGCTCGCCTTCAGCCCGGACGGTAAGCGGATCGCGAAGGACGGGTCGCCGCTGGTGGTATGGGACGTGAAGACCGGCCAGCCCCTGTTCGAGAAGTGGGTGTTGAACTCGGCCGGCTCGGGTGGCGGCGCAAGCTCGCTCGCCTTCAGCCCCGATGGCACCGTGCTGGCTGCCGGCGATGCCCTGAGCCTGCAGCTCCTCGATCCAGGCACCGGCCAGACGCTCAAAGTCCTCGTGGACAACAAGGAGCAACAGCAGTCGGACGCGACGGCCGCCACGCGCAGCCTGGCATTCAGCCCGGATGGCAAGACCCTGGCCAGCGCCGGCCCCGCCAACGTGGTCACCCTGTGGAACGTGGCGACGGGCCAGAGGGGCGCGACCCTGACCGGCCAGGCCAGCCTCATCAACAGCGTGGCGTTCAGCCCCGACAGCAAGCACATTGCCGGCGGCGGCTTCAACGACATCAGCGTCTGGGAACTACCGGCGGGTTCGCCGCCGAAGACCCTGGTTCACCAGAGCACCGAC
>JBBRGK010000400.1:0-3882 GCA_038240805.1 Dehalococcoidia bacterium
TAGGAGAGGCAGCAGAGCAGCCGTCCGCACTGACCGCTGATCTTGGATGGATTCAGTGGCAGGCTCTGCTCTTTCGCCATCTTGATCGAAATCGCAGGGAACGTCGTCAGCCATGAGGTGCAGCAGAGCCTGCGCCCGCAGCGGCCGTAGCCGCCGATTATTTTGGCCTGGTCTCGCGGTCCAATTTGTCGAAGCTGCACCTGTGCGCGAATATGGCTGCCGAGATCGCGCACCAGGTCGCGGAAATCGACCCGGCTTTCGGAGATGAAGAAGATCGTCAGCCGTTCGCCGTCCAGCGTGTACTGCGAAGAGACGACCTTCATCGGCAGGTCGAGCACACGGGCGCGCTCACGGGCGATCTCCGTCGCCTGGCGTGCCTGCTCTTTCAGCTCGTCTGCCTGGTCGATGTCCTCGGGGCTGGCCACGCGCAGGATCGGTTTCAGCGGCTCGGTCAGCTCGGCGCTGAGCACCTGCCCCGGCGCGATCACTACGCGCCCAAGCTCAATGCCGCGGCTGGTTTCCACGACCACGTAGTTGCCGGCAACGAGGTCGTCGTAGCCACCGGGCTCGAAATAGTAGATCTTGCCCGCTTCTTGAAAGCGGACCCCTGCAACACCGTTCTCCATAGCCTGTGGAACTCCAGCCGGCGGGCCGTCACGATCGTACGCGATATCAGGCGCGGCGCATGGACGGCTCGGGTACGCGCAGCATCAGCACTTCGAGTGCGAGCCGGGCGCTGGCGTTTTCTTCAAGTTGTCCCCGCGCATCGCGCAGGGCCTGGACGAAGGCCGCAGCATCTGCAACGCGGAGCCCGCGTGCCGCCGCCCGGATCTCTTCGATCCTGTCTACGTTCAGGATACCCCCCTCGGACCCTGCTGCGCTAAGGGTGAGATCGCGCCACCATTCGGTCCAGGTGAGGAGCACCGCCAGCACGGCCGCCCGGTCGCGGCTCCAACGGGTGGCAAGATCGGCGGCGAAAGCAAAACGCTCGAAGCGGCCGCCGCTGCCCAGGGCAGCCAGCTCGTCCAGCAGGCGGGCACGCTCGTCCAGCAGTTTTGTATCCTCGACCGCGTGCAAGGCCCAGCCCGTGCAGCCGCGCGAAAGCCGTGCCACCAGCGCCGCTCGGACAGGATCGGCCCCGCGTTCGGCCAGCGCCTCCTCCAGCAGCGGTACCGCCGCCGGCCGCACCAGCACCCGGCGCAGGCGCGAGCGCACCGTCTCGCGCAGCGCATCCTCTTTCGCCGTCAGCAGAATCAGCACCACCTGGTCCGGCGGCTCCTCCAACGTCTTGAGGAACGCGTCGGCAGCGTAGGCGTTGAGCGCGTCGGCAGGGTCGATGATCACCACCCGATAGGCGCCTTCAAACGGGCTCAGGCTCAGCCGCCGTTCGAGCGAGCGCACCTGGCAGATCTTGATGTCTTTCGAGTTGTCTTTTGAGTGGTCGTGTGTCGAATCGTCGCAGAGACCCCCCGGACCGATCAGCTCGACATCCGGGTGCTTGCCAGCTTCGATATGCCGGCAGGAGCGGCACTCTCCGCAGGGAGCGCCGCTTTCGCTGCGAGCGGTGCAGTTGAGCGCCTGCGCCAGGTGGCGGGCAAGCGTTGCTTTGCCCGAGCGCGGCGGTCCAACAAAAAGGTAGCCGTGGGCCGGCCGCCCCGCCACGAGGCTGCGCTCAAGCGCCAGCACTTCGGCGTCCTGGCCGATCATTCCCCACGGGCGCGCGGCTGGGCGATTAGTCACAGACATCGGCGCTTTCCCGCGCAGTCGTACGCACACTGAGCAGGTGAGAAGGATGCGTAAGGACTAGCCATCATAGACATCGGCGCGCATCAGGTCTTCGTAGGTCTCGCGGCGGCGAATCAGCCGCGCCTTGCCGTCGTTTACGATCACGACAGCCGGGCGCAGCGCCTGATTATAGTTGCTCGCCATCGAAAGGCAGTAGGCGCCCGAGGCGGGGATGGCGATCACGTCGCCCGGCTCAAGCTGCGGCAGAGCGATGTCCTTGATCAGCACGTCGCCCGACTCACAGTACTTGCCGGCGATCGTTACCGTCTCCTCCGCCATCGCGAGCGGCTTGTTGGCGACGATCGCCTCGTATTCCGAGCCATAGATCGCGGGGCGAATGTTGTCGGCCATGCCGCCATCGACCGAGACAAACGTGCGCAGGTTTGGGATAGCCTTGCGCGCCCCCGTGGTGTAGAGCGCGACGCCTGCGCGGCCGACGATCGAGCGGCCGGGCTCGATCGAGATCGCCGGCAACGGTAGGTGGTGCGCTTCGCAGGCATGGCGCAGCGATTCCGTGACGATGCGGGCATATTCGGAGACGGGAGGCGCGGGCTTCGAGGCGAGGTACTGCACGGCGAAGCCGCCGCCGGGGCTGAACTCCTTCGGCACGAAGTGGTGGCGTTCCACCATCTCCTCGGCGAAGGCCATCATCACATCCGAGGACTGCTCATACGGCGCCAGCTCGAAGATCGGCGAGCCGAGGTGCGCATGATAGCCGCGTAGCTCCAGCCCTTTCGCCGCAAGCGCCAGCTCCACCGCGTCTGCTGCCTGGCCGGTCTCGATCGGGAAGCCGAACTTACTGTCGAGAATGCCGGTCGTGGTGTGGCCGTGCGTGTGCGGGTCCACGCTCGGTGAGAGGCGCAGCATCACGGCCTGTCGCCGGCCCAGCGACAGGGCCACGCGGTCCAGCAGCGCCAGCTCATGGAAGTTATCGACGACGATGTGGCCGATTCCGGCAGCAACCGCCTCGCGCAGTTCCTGCTCCGACTTGTTGTTGCCGTGAAAGTCGATCTCCGCCGCCGGGAAGCCAACCGAGAGGGCGATTGCCAGCTCGCCGCCAGAGACGACGTCGAGGCCCAGCCCCTCTTCCTGTATCAGTGCGGCGAGTGCGCGGCCGAGGTACGCCTTCGATGCGTAGCGGACACGCGTCTCCGGGTACAGCTTGCGGAACTCGTCCACATAGGCGCGGCATTGTGCCCGCAGCGTAGCCTCGTCAAACACGTACAGGGGGCTGCCGAACTCGCGCAGAAGCTCAAGCGTGTCGCAGCCGCCCAGCGACAACCGCCCGGCATCGTTCACCGCCGCCGTCAGCGGCAGCACGCTCGCCAGCGGCAACTCCGTTCCGGCAGTGGTCTGTACGTTGGCCTGAACCATAAAGATCGCTCCTTGAAGGAAGCCCGGAAGCCGAGGGTGCAAGCAGTGCGCCTGAACTGACAGGCGCAGCATATCATCGGCTGCCATCGTTCCGCCGCGATTACCGCCGTACATAATCTTCCTTGACTTCCTGTATCTTCCTATGGTTTCCTGTGGTTAAGTCTGCGCACTGGATGAGCATCAAACCGTGGCAACCTATTACACGCCAGATGAAGTCGCTTCCGAACTGCGTGTAACGCGCCGCACGGTTTACGAGTGGCTGCGCGGTCGCAAGCTCCGTGCTTTACGTGCGGGGCGCTCGTGGCGGATACCTGAGGAGGATTTGCAGGCCTTTCTAAGAGAAGAGCCTGGCCAATACCGAACGGCGCATGAGGATAGTAATGCAGGCAGTTGAGCCGCTCGAGCCCCTTGAGTCCTATGTCTTTGACTTCGTACATCAGGCGATCGGTCGCTCAACGGTGATCCAGGCCGATTGCTTCGAGTGGCTTGCCCGCTTGCCGGAAAACAGTATTCACGCCGTGGTAACGGACCCGCCGTATGGGGTCAAAGAGTACGATCTCGCTCAACTCGAAATGCGGGCTGCCGGTCGCGGCGGCATCTGGCGCATACCGCCGGCGTTTGACGGTAGTATTCGTGCTCCTCTGCCCCGGTTTACGGCGCTAACCGAGAAGGAACGCGAAACACTACGGTGCTTTTTCACCGCATGGGCAGAAGCGGTCTGTC
>JBBRGK010000401.1:0-3879 GCA_038240805.1 Dehalococcoidia bacterium
CGCTACCGATCTCGGAACGCTTTGCCGACACGCCGATGGTCACCGATCGGCTGCTGCTCGCGCCGTGGTTGTCCCAAGCCGCTGAGCCGATTGCGGGCGAGGCGCCTGATGCGCTGGACGAACTGCACCGCCAACTCAAGAACGAAGGGCAGGCAGTGGTGTCGCTGCGGCCGGACACCGAGCAACTGAACCGCATCATCGCGTTCGCCGCCACCGTGCCGGTGCAGCTCGAATACCTCAATGTCTATCCTCGCATGACCGCCGTGGTGCGCGAGCAGGGTGCGATCGCCTTGCACTTCGAACTGGAGGCGGCGGCATGAGCGGGACGCGCAAGATCTTCAAGAACGCCGTCACGTCGCAGCACGCTGTTCGCGAGGTGCTGTCCATGGTGTTCGCGCAGGAACTGCTGGCGCCGAGCCGTGAGGTGTTCATTGTCGCCCCCTGGATCAGCAACGTCGTGATCTTCGACAGCCGGCTCGGCCAATATGCGACGCTCAACCCGGAGTGGGCCAAGCGCGAAATCCGCCTCGTGGAGGCGCTGGTGGCGATCGCCACCAACGGCACGGCGCTGCACATCCACACTCGCCCCGACGACCATAACAAGACGTTCAAGCGCCGGATCACCGAGGCAATGACGGACGCCGGTGTCCACGACCAGCTGAGCTGGTCCGACAAGAACCCGCAACTGCACACCAAAGGCGTACTCACCGACCGGGTGCTGATCGATGGCTCGATGAACCTCACCGAAAGCGGCGTGGCGCTCAATGACGAGGCCGTGACCGTCTCGTTTGAGCCCGACCAAGTGGCTACCGCGCGCATGCATTTCGAACTCTATGGACGGCCCTGACAACCAAGAGCGCGCGAGCCGGGCCCAGACCCTGCAAGCCGCCTTTTTCGCCCTGCCGAACCGCTTCTCTCCGGCCTCCTTAGGCGGCGATGAGAGCTCCCGGCGCGCCTACGAAGCGACCCTGCGACACCATGCCATCGGCGAGACGGACCGCGCCGTGCTGCTGCCGTTCCGCGCCCGGGCCGACGGCCCCACCGCCTGGTACGCGTGCGCCGCATCTGCGGAGATGGCCCGGGCGCTCCAAGAAGAACTGCATGCCTTTCTCGGCCCGAGCTTCGTCGCCGAGCGCCCGCCCGGCCGAGTCCGCGACGAGGCCGATCAGCACGCGCTGCCTCTGATCGAGGGCGTGCGTTGGCACGCCATTCGTTTCGACACAGGCGATGCGCGCAGCGACGAGACCGTGCTTCGCCAATGGCGCCTCTACGACGAAGTGCTCCGGCGCCGGCCGCGAACCGCGTCCTACGTACCGAGCACCTTTTACCAACTGCGGGCGTCGTTCGACCGAGCGCTACTCGCACGCAACGAGCCCGGCGCCCGAGCCGCGATGGCCACCCTGCGCGAGCGCTTCGGCGTTTCGGCGGAGAACCACCGCTTCCTCGAGATCCGGCTAGACGCCGCGTTCGAGCGATGGGACGCGATCGTTGAGCACCCTTTGCTTCCGCAACTGCTTTACCTGCAACTGCCGCCCGAAACCTACGGCGACGTGATGGAGGCGCTGTACCGCGTGCATGTGCAGCCGTACGAAGGGGTGACAACGCTCGATCCGCTGCTCGAGCAGTTCAATGAGATGGTTGCCGGCCCCGCGCAGCCGCTGTTTCGCACCCGCCGTACCTCGCGCCGCCCCGCGGTGCTGAAGTCGTTCCTGCTATACGAATTGCTGCAACCTGCGCCTCAACTGGCGGTCTGCGAGCGGCTGCTGCAGGAGTTGCCAGCGGGCGCGTTTGGTGCCATCGATCGACTGCTTCGCGAGACCTGCGCTCAACCGCCGCTGGTCGACGACATTGCAGCGGCGAACGAGGCGCGGGACAACGAACAGTTCGATCGTGCCTGGGACCTGTACTGGACGTTGCCAGACAGCGTTGACGTCTTGCGTGGCCTCATCGCCTGCGCCCGAGAGTGCGCCGACCCCGCCAAGACTGGCGCCGTACTCACCCGCCTCCAAGCCGTCGCCGAGCCTGCTCGCTCTGCAGTTGAATCCGCATCCGCCATCCGGTTGGCAAACCTGCGCGCCGCCTACCGTGAGCCGCCGCTGCCCGAGAGGCTGGCCAGTCAGTTCGAGCGCCTGGCCGGCGAACCCACCGAGCGCTACGTCGAACGCTGGACCGAGTTTGCGCGCAGCATCGAGCCCGCGCGTTTACTCGCCGAGACCGGAATGGTCGACGCGGCGGTCGACTGCCTAACGAGCTTGGCCGTCGAGGATCCGGCGCTGTTCGAGCGGCTGTACCCGCTTTGGCACGAACTCTTCATCGAACGCACCGACCCAGACCGCAGCCTCGTGCCGCTGTACATCGAAATGCTGGAAACGCTGCGCGCGCGCGACGTATTCCAGCGCACCGACCAGGAACTGCTGCACCAGACGCTGGTGGCCATTGTCGACAGCGGGGACGACGTAGCCTACCGGCAGGCGGTCGACACTATCACCAAGGTGTTCGACGCCATCCGCTCGCCGCAGGCCATCGGCTGGGCGCTGGATGTCTGCGACTCGCTGGCGCTGCGCCGCACCCGCGACGCGGACGCCCGGCTACGCCTGCTCACCGCGGTGGTGCAGGCCTGCCGGGAGTTCAGCGCGCGCCTTGACCCCCTTCAGATTCAGCAACTGGAACTGTTGGCCTGCGAGTCGCAACTTGAGTTGCCGCCGATCGGCCCGGCGCCGGCGGACGCCCTGGCTGCCGAACTCGCGGACGAGCCCTCATACCGCGTCGTCTTCTACAGCCTTGACGAAGCCGCTACTCGGCGAGCCGTCGACATGCTGCGCATCCTGCACCCGGGCTGGGTGATCGACACCAACGCAGACCAAGTCTGCTCGGACAGGTTGAAGTCACTGGCGCAGCGTGCGCAGGTGTTCGTGTTCGCGTGGCGCTGCAGCAAGCATGCGGCCTACTACTGCGTCAAGGCCAACAGCCCAAAGGACAACTTGGTGATGGCACGCGGCGTGGGCACGACCAGCCTGCTAGCGGCTGCCCTCGAACACCTTAAACTTCCCGGCGTCGCGAGCTAGCGGATTCCAAGCATCTTGTGCGTCTGCACCGACAGGCGCCATTGCGGGTGTGCCTGGCAGTAGGCAACTGCGGCGGCCGTGGTCTGCGCCGCGGCCGGCCCGTCCATTGGCTGCAACAGGTAGTGGTCGAATCGCAGCGTTGCCCAGGGCAAGGCGTCCGGCATCAGGCCGGGCTGCGGGTACACCAGCTTGAGTTCCTGGCCGTGGGTCTGCACCCAGAGCGTGCCGGCCTTGGGGCTGACGCAGATCCAGTCGATGCCCTGGGGCGCCGCGATGGTGCCGTTGGTCTCCACTGCAATGCGGAAGGCGCGCGCATGCAGCGCCTCGATGATGGCGCTATCAAGTTGCAGCAGCGGCTCGCCGCCGGTCATAACCACCAGCCGGTGCCGGTCGTCGTCCGCCGGCCAAAGGGATGCGATGCGGTCAGCCAGGGCGTCCGCGTTGGCGTATTTCCCGCCCGAGGTGCCGTCAGTCCCGACAAAGTCGGTGTCGCAGAAGCGGCAGACGGCGGAGGCACGGTCCGCCTCGCGCCCGGTCCACAGATTGCAGCCCGCGAACCGGCAGAACACTGCCGGCTTGCCCGCCTGCAAGCCTTCCCCTTGCAACGTGTAGAAGATCTCCTTTACCGAGTACGTCATCGCCTCACACCGGCAGCGCCGGGCCGCCCAAGTCGACGCCCACCATCGAACCGCAGCCTTCGGACTCGAACAGGTCGACGCGCGCCAATTGAGGCAGTTCCCGGCGCGTCGTCTCGTGCAGCCAGCGCGCGATGGTGGTGGTATCGCCGTCCGCCAGGTCGGTCTGCTCGTGTAGC
>JBBRGK010000402.1:0-3875 GCA_038240805.1 Dehalococcoidia bacterium
CAGCAAAACATTGCACTCGGTGACGTGGTATGCCGATCTACGAGTACGTCTGCGAACGCTGTGACGTTCGATTCGAAAAGCTCCGACCTATGTCAGCAGCCGGACAGGCGCTCCCCTGTCCCACCTGTGGCAACAATGCAACTGCCGCGATTTCGCGCACGGCCCGAATCAGCGGTGATGGCGCCGACGACGGCGGTGCAGACCTGCCGCCGCCTCCAGTCGCGGGTGGCCACGGACATGGCCATTCCCACGGTCCGGGCGGGCACATGCATTGAACACTTCCCTGTTGCCAGAGCAAACCTGAACTGCAGGCTGAAAACATGCCGAACTGGTTACAGAGGCTGAAGAAGCAGGATACGCGTCCGCAATCCGCCCCCGGCTTCGAGACATGGGCTGCGGACGATGGCAATCCGCGCCCTGTATCAGCAGTCAGCGGCGAGGTCATGCCTCCGTTCGCGACAAAGCTTGCCGTGGACAGCCCAGGAGCCCCGGGTCGCGCAGGCGCTGAGGCCCTGTACCAGAAATGGGCGGCGAAGTGGCAGGAGTTCTGAGAGCCGGTCGTTGCGGGCGGTCTGCCCGTGCGAGGTGAGATGTTGGCGTTCTGGGACTCCGGCGGCGCACCCGTTGCCGAAACGATCGCTGCCTGGCAGATTCCCGGCTGGCGGATCGCTCTCGGCGTCGAGCTGGTTGCCCACCTGGAGCCCGTTCTGGCACCTGAGCGCTGCCAGGTCGGCTTCTGCGCCGAGTCGGAAGATCTGGCCGATGAGTTCGTGAAGCTGATCCAGGATGAAAATCTCGACGCACGCAGGGCAAAGGCACACCCGGATGGGCTGCCCCAGGCGCTGGAGTGCGATGTCTTGCTACCTTGCCGCCCCGATGCACCGGATAGCGAAGTCGATAATGCCGTCGTTGCGGCGGTGAAGGCATCGCACACCATTCTTTGCCCGGCGGGTTTGCGGCCGCGGCCTCAGGCACAGCCGTGACCTGCCGGCCCCCGAGATGGAGGCAATCCCCGCGCATCGCGCTCCGATAGCCGCCGGCCGCCTCAGCATGCGAAACTGAACCCGCAGATTTGGACAGGGAGCACTCTGTGGCCAGCAACGACGCCGGCAAACGGCGCATCGGGGAGGATTCGCGCAGCACTAAAGAGACGCGAGTCCGCGTGCGTGTCGATCTCGACGGCAGCGGCGACGCAAAGGTGAGCACCGGCATAGGGATGCTCGACCACCTGATCGATCAGATCGCGCGGCACAGCCTGATCGACATTGAGGTTGACGCAACTGGCGACGTCGATGTGGACGCTCATCACACTACCGAAGATGTCGCTATCTGCCTTGGCCGGGCGCTAAACTCGGCTCTCGGTGAACGGCTCGGAATTGTGCGGATGGCCGACCGAACCGTACCGATGGACGAAACACTTGTTCTCGCCGCAATCGACCTCAGTGGCAGGCCGTTTGCCGCGATCGATCTTCGCTTCCACGGGGAGAGGATAGGCGCATTGCCCAGCGAGTTGATCGAGCATTTCCTGATCAGCTTTGCCTTCGAAGCGCGGCTGGCGCTGCATATCCGCCAGCTGGCGGGTAAGAACGACCACCATATTGCTGAGGGGGCATTCAAGGCGCTTGCGCGGGCGCTTGGTGATGCGATCACCATTGATCCACGTCGCGAAGGCCGTGTCGCCAGCACAAAGGGAACGCTCTCTGGCTGAGAAGTCAGGCCTGTCAATCCGGATACTGAAGTGACGGTTGCAAGTGGACGGTTTCGATCTCATCGCGCGTCTCCGCGACTCACGCGGGGCGACGCTGCAAAAGTACTGGCGCAGCCAGGATAGCCTGCTTGCGGCCCCCAGCGACTGGCGAGGCAAACCGGGTGGGATGAAGCTGCGCCTGTTTGCGCTGTCTGAAGGCGACGAGTCGCGGCGCGTTCAGATTGAGCAGATCGTCCAAAGCGCAGGCAGTCTTCTCTCGGCGGCGCAGCTGGCGCTCATCATCGCAGGAGAAACACGTGGCAGACTGCTCGGTGCGCTAATCGGTCTGAGTGAGGAGCAATTTGACCAGGCGCCGGCAGACGGCGAATGGAGCGTACGCAAGACGCTCGGCCACGTGATCGCCACCGACCAGCGCTATGCAATCGCGGTCAAATTCGCCCTCGAACGGGAACGCAGCGGGGTCGGCGGACCGCTTCGTCCACCGAATTCGGCCCTGCCGGCGATCGACGGCGAAGCTTTGGCCGGTGGCACTCTGGCCGACGTTATCGGCAGACTGGCAGATGTGCGGGAGGCGGTGGCGCGCGAACTAACGACAGTACCCGATGAGCTGCTCGCCGCTCCCACCAACTGGGTTCAGTGGGATCTCGATGTTCGCTTCCGCATTCATCGCTTCGCAGCGCACGACAGGGAGCATACGATTCAGGTCGTGCGCTCGCTCCGCGCAATCGGCTTTGCCCAGAGCGAGGCACAGATGCTGCTGGCGGACGCTGCGGCCTCGCGTGGGGCGCTGGAGGCGACGGTCGCGGCGGCGCCTTCACGTCTGTTCGATAGCGGTTCTAACCCAGGGCAGCGGATTGCCGACCTCGTGAACGCCAGCGTAAACGAGGAGCGTGATCTATAGTTCCAGCAACGAAGCGCTTCTGGGCGGCAGGGGTGACGCCGCTCGGTCGCGGCCAACGGGGGCTGTGATATCATCGCGGCTCGGGGCTGCCGTTTGGGGTGAATCAAGCGTGCTCGCTCGTCGCTCGTTGCTGCTCATCCTGGTAGTGGCCGCTGGCTCTTTCTTCACGGCGTCCGGCTCGGCGCTCGGACAGGGCGTCTCGTTCGCTCGGATCAGTTTTTTGCACCTGTCGGCCGATGCGCCAACCCTGGATGTTTACCTGGATGGCGGACGCTCGATCACCGGGCTCAGCTTCACGGATACTTCCGCCTACCTGACCGTCGCGGCCGGCAGCCACAAGATTCAGGTGACGGCGGCTGGACACCTTGAGCAGCTCATCACGAGCACGGGCACGTTCGAAGCAGGCCGCAGCTACACATGGGTACTCTCCGGCCTCGTGACGGCGGCCGATGTAAGCGTACCGTTTACGCCGGACCTGCAGTTCAGCCGCTTCATTCAGCTCAGCGACAACGCCGGCGACCCGTCGGATCCGCGCCCACGCCTGCGCGTGGTGAACGCATCGCCTGGCGCTGGCCCACTTGACATCCGAATCGACCCGCCGGCAAGCTTCTCGCTGGCAACGAATCTTGCCTACGGCGGCGTAGGTGCTTACGCCAACCTTCCCGCCGGTTCTTATTCGATCTCCGTTTACGCGGCCGGCGGCGCTGATCCGCTGGCGACGATCCCAAGCGGCAGCCTGAAACTGAAAAATGCCTACACGCTCGTGTTCGGCGGCGTCCTGCCGCGGCTTGTGGCCACGAACGCGCCCAATGCCGTTCTGGGTTTCCAGGCGGTCAGGTTACCGGACCAAAATTCAGTTCGCTCGGTGCTGCTATTCAGAGGGTGCAATCAGGTGGTCGTTAACCTGCCGGTTGGCTCTCCGTTCGCGGGGCTCGTCAACCGCGTCGATGACCCAAACTTTGTCACATCGATCTGGCGCTTCGATAACTTCACCAGGTCATTCCGTTCGGGATACTTCAGCGAACCTGGTGCGCCATCCGATCTGCCACTCACCCTGTCTTCGCCCGAAGCGCTGTTTATCTGCGTCAGTGCCGGCACGTCATGGAGCCTACCGGACTGATCAGCATGGCCAGGGAGGGCACCGGTCAGTCCAGAATCAGCAGCAGGTCGCCTTCAGACACGGTGTCGCCCGCTGCCACCCGTACCTCGCGCACGGTTCCCGCTTTGGGGGCTGCGACCGGAATCTCCATCTTCATGGATTCGATG
>JBBRGK010000403.1:0-3863 GCA_038240805.1 Dehalococcoidia bacterium
CTGCGTCCGCAAAAACCATCCGGTTGGCGCTGGTGGCAGACGGCTGCTGACCTCGCTTGGTGGGTGCTGCTGCCAATCTCCAGTTTCCTTTTCTCGACCCTGCCGGCGCTCGACGCTCAGACCCGGCTTGCGCTCGGCAAGCGGTTGGAATACCGCGTCACGGACAAGAAAGCGCCCGCGTCTGTGAACCCTATGACAGTACGAGTGTGAAGTTCTTTACAGCCGCCGCGCCGCAGTTAGCGCCTATCATCGAATTTGGAAGGCCGAGGTAGACGACTGATGGCTGAGCGAGGCGCGCTCGATCTGGCTTTTATGGGTTCGGGCAACGCGTTCGCGCCCGAACGGTGCTGGAGCGGCTTTGTTCTGAATCAACGATATCTGTTCGATGCACCGCCAACGGCTCTGTACAGCCTTAAGCGGCTCAGAATACCCTTGACTGGTATAGATACGGTATTTCTTTCCCACTTTCATGCCGACCACTTTTTTGGTCTGCCGTTTCTCCTGCTGGAGTACGCATATCTGAGCCGGCGTTCCACCGATTTGACAATTGTTGGACCCCCGGGCGTGGAGGCGCGCCTGACGCAGCTTACTGAACTTGGCTATCCCTCCCTGATTGGCGAGGATCACGGCTATCGTCTTCGTTATGTGGAGGTGACCGACGGCGCCTATGGCGAGGTGAATGGCGTGCGGTATGAGGCGATCGAGGTCGAGCATGGCGGCGAGGAGCTGGAATGTTTCGGCTATCGCGTCACGGCGGAGGGGCGCACGCTCGCCTATACAGGCGATACAACCCTGTGCGACCAGCTTGTCCGCCTCGGCAAGAATGCTGACGTCCTCGTCAGCGATTGCACGTACGCATCCGGCCGCAACAATCCCGAGCACATGAGCTTCGACGAGATTAAGGAGTTGCAGGAGCGACTCGGCGGCAGCACGGAACTGCTACTGACCCACCTCGGCGGTGACATCGACACCAAAGATGCTCCGCGAATCACCGTCGCCGCCGATCAGGCGCGGTATCGCTTCTAGCGCCATGCTGGCAGTCATCGTCGCCGGCGGCGACCTCCTTCTTTCACGGCGCATTTTCGACAGCGTGCAGGCTGCTGACCTGCTGATCGCTGTCGATAGCGGCGCCCGTCACCTTGCAGCGCTTGGCCGTAAAGGCGACCTCCTGATGGGCGACTTCGATTCGTATCACCCGGATCCGGCCGAAGATGCTGAGTGCATCAGCTTTCCGGCAGAGAAGGACCAGACCGACGCCCATCTCGGGCTTCGAGAGGCAGTTTCACGGGGGTGCACGCACATTCTGCTGCTGGGCGCGCTGCGCGGTCCGCGCCTTGATCACGGCGCGGCGAACCTCCTGCTGATTTCGTCCGACGAGTTCGCTGATATCGACCTGAGAGCGCTGGACGGCGCGGATGAGCTTTTGGCGGTTCGTCGGCAGACCGAGTTGTCCGGCAGACCCGGTGATCTCGTGACGCTCCTCGCCGTCACCTCTCTTTGCAAAGGCGTCTCGACGAACGGTTTGAAGTACCCGCTCTCGCGGGCCGAGCTCGGCCGCGGCGATACCTGCGGTGTCAGCAACGCCATGACCGGCAACGCCGCGAGCATCCGCGTCTCATCTGGGGTTCTGCTCGTGATCCATCGCGACGGCGGCGATCCCAACCTGCTGGTCTGAGCTGCCCCGCGTTGCCGTCGATGCCGCTGCGCTCAGTGGTACCATTGCCGTAGCGGCAGCCTTTTGGTGCCTGCGGTCAGCGGAGATCATGCCTGCGATGCAAGCTACCAACCGCATTTATCTAGACCACGCCGCCACGACGCCCGTTGACCCGCGAGTCATTGAGGCGATGATCCCATGTTTTACCGAGGCGTGGGGAAACCCATCGAGCATCTACCAGGAGGGCCAGCGCGCCCGCAGCGTTCTCGATATGGCGAGGCGCGAGGTCGCGGCGATCCTCTCAGCCAGACCAAATGAAATCATCTTTACGGCGGGCGGCAGTGAGTCCGATAGCCATGCAATCCGTGGAAGCGCTCAGGCGATGCGCAGCCGTGGCCGCCACCTCCTCACCACCCGGATCGAGCATCACGCTGTGTTGCACACGTTCGAGCGGCTCGCAACAGAGGGGTTTGACGTGACCTTCCTCCCGGTCGACGGGGATGGTTTCGTGACACCGGAGCAGGTGGCCGCCGCCGTGCGCGACGACACGATCCTGGTCAGCATCATGTACGCGAACAACGAAGTCGGCACGGTGCAGCCTATTGCGGCGATCGCACGGGCTGTGAAGGTGCGCAATCCACAGACGCTGATGCACACTGACGCGGTGCAGGCGGCTGGTGCGCTGTCGCTGAACGTGGGCGAACTGGGCGTCGATATGCTCTCGCTCGCGGCGCACAAGTTCTACGGTCCCAAAGGAACCGGCATCCTCTACCTGCGGGAGAGCACACCGTTCCAGGCGCAACTTCTGGGCGGCACACAGGAGAAGGACCGGCGAGCAGGTACCGAGAACGTGGCCGGAGCGGTTGGCCTTGCGGCAGCGCTCAGATTCGCCCATGACGAGTTTCAATCCCGAAATGAGCACAATCGCCGTCTGCGCGACCGTCTGCTCAGCGAGATTCCGGCAAGAGTACCGCACGCTCGTATCACCGGCCCGAAGGATCTCACGCGCCGCATTTCGAATAATGCCAGTTTCTGTTTCGAGTTCATCGAAGGCGAGGCGCTACTGCTGCAGCTTGATCTCAACGGTATCGCCGCATCTAGCGGGTCCGCATGCACATCTGGTTCGCTCGAGCCATCGCATGTACTGCAGGCAATGGGCGTTCCGATCGAGATCGCACGCAGCAGCCTGCGGCTCACGGTCGGTGCGGACAACACCGATGCGCAAATTGACCGGGTGCTTGACCTGCTGCCCGGCTTCATCGATCGATTGCGCCAGCTCTCGCCGCTTAGCGAACACGTGCCCAGGCCGGATCTCGTGACCGCTGAACCCTGATGATGCTACATTGCTTCTTAGCTCCCAACCACGCTTGTGACGACAAGCACGATTTTGTGCGCCTCGGAGAGCGGAGCGCCGGACGGGGATAACGATGTCCGCCATTGTGCCAATTCACCTGATCGATGATGCCCCGATGCATCTGGACATCGACCAGGAGCTCAAGAACAACCTGCTGATCTCCTCGGTCGATACGGTGCTGAACTGGGCGCGCAGCTCATCGCTCTGGCCGGCCATGTTCGGCCTCGCGTGCTGCGCGATCGAGATGATCGCTGCAGCAACCTCTCGCTACGATATCTCCCGTTTCGGGGCGGAGATCTTCCGGGCCTCGCCGCGCCAGGCCGACTTCATGATCGTCGCCGGCACAGTAACCTGGAAAATGGCGCCGGCGGTTCGGCGAGTGTACCTGCAGATGGCGGAGCCCAAGTGGGTAATCGCCATGGGCGGCTGCGCCATCATGGGCGGTCCGTTTGCCTACGGTTACAGCACCCTGCCGGGCGTGAACCAGATTATTCCTGTCGATGTCTACGTTCCCGGGTGTCCACCCCGGCCGGAATCCCTCCTCACCGGGTTGATGATGCTGCAGGAAAAGATCAAGCACGAAACCATCGCTAAAGAACGCACCCGGATCGAACCGACGGGCGACTTCAGCCAGTTCCTCCCCGCCGATGACCCGGTTCGGCGCGAACTCGAGACACTATTCCCGCCCTACCTGAAACTAGGTGACGCCGCACGCGCCAGCTAACTGCAGCCATTATGTCTGGACAGTATCTGGAACCCCAGACACGCAACCGCTGCAATCAGGGTCACCTCACGGGTGACCTTTTTTCTCGCTGAAGCCGCTTTTTGTCGTGCAACATCGGTGACGATGAGCGA
>JBBRGK010000404.1:0-3862 GCA_038240805.1 Dehalococcoidia bacterium
ACCGTGGTCGCCGTGCTCTGCTCACCCGCATCCATGAGCTCGCCGCATGTCCGGCAGGAGCTGCGCCTGGCAATGCAGTATCGGCGGTCAGTGCTGCCGCTGTGGCTCAGCCTGACGCCGCTACCGGCTGAGATAGAGTACGTGCTTGCCGGTCGCCAGTGGATCGAGTTGCTCGACCGACCGGAGGAGCTGTGGCTCCCCGAAGTGCTGGCCGCGCTCTCAGTGCTCGGCTGCGTTGCAGGTACGCCGCGACGCTCCCGGGCACACGACGACCCGCTCATCCCGGTGGCGACAGAGACGGTGGCGCCCTCGCGGCTCCGGCCAAGGTGGCCCCGGTTCGTCCTGCTGACCGCGAGTCTCCTATTCGTTGTGGCTGTCGTTGCCGTCTGGATCAGCCATGCCCGTCCGGGCCCTTCAAGCGGCGGCGTTGTCGGCGCAGCTCGTACTTCGCCTTCACCATCCGCCGTAGTGGCGGCGTCCACGCCCGCTGCTCAACCGCCCATCGAAGAGCGACGTACCGATCTGTTCACGAACCCGGACGCAGGATTGCTGCCGCGTGTGGCCAGCATTGCGTCGCAGCCGGGTTTCACAGTGGCCTACCAGGACAACCAATACGTGATCAAGAACAGCGCGGCGATCATCAACCGCTCACCGCTGTTACTGATTGACGGTACGTATCCCGATGGGGCTGTAGCCTTCGATGCACGCTTTATTGGCGACACTGCTGACCGGCACGTGGTGCTCGCCTGTGGAAACTTCCAGTTCCGACTCGATGCCAACGTGGGGAGCTTTACGCTCTTACACAGCGTTACCACCGACGGCTCCGGCCCGGCGATTACTCCCCTTGTCGATTGGACGCCCGCGCCCGCCATTCACCGCGGCGGTGCTGTGAACCGGCTCAGCCTGCGCTGCGCGAATGGCCTGGTCGCCGCCGCTGTCAATGGGGTTCAGCTGACCGCTGTCCCTGACGGTGGAGAAGCACACGACGATTTTCATCTCGGCGCCGGGGCGCGGACCGAAACGCCGATCGCGCTCCAGGTGAACCTGCAAAACCTCGTGACCGTGCGATTTAGCGATGACGGCGTCAGCATGCCAATGCCACCAGCCGACTGGCCCGCCGAGTTGCAGGTGAGGCGGTCCGCCGAGCAGCCCAGCGTGACGGACTTCAAGATCTATAACAGCACGCGGGGGACGAAGCTCGAGCACCGCTTCAGCGTCACGGACCGCTTCGTGGCCTGCTTCACCTATCAACCCGGAAAAGTTGCCCGGCCCCTGGCGCTGGTGGCGGTTGAGGGACGCGATGCGGTGCCGAGCACGCCAAACGATCAGCACGTGGTCGCCCAATCGCAGCCCCAGGCCAGCAGCGGTGGACAGTGCAGCACCCTGGCGCCATCGAAGCCGCTGCTCCCGCTACACACGTACCGCGTCGATCTGCTCTGGGGGGCGGCCATGATCGCCAGCGGCCGCTTCCTCAACCTGCCGAGCCATGACCAGCTAAGCCTCGCCGATGACATGAGCAATCCCGCAACCGGTCTCCTGCCCCGAGGGCCACTCAGTTCCGGCTGGCCAGGCACAGTGGGTGATTACGAGAACGGGACCTACGTCATCCGCATCAACGAGACGCCTGTACCAGCGCCGTCGGGCGGAGGCGTGCCGGTGAGGTCGGTACCGGGCAGTCCCAAGAATGGCATCCTCGCCGTGACGACAAAAGTGCAAGGCGCCTCAGTTGGGACCTCGATTGGCTGTCGTAGCAGCTCACAGGGAAACTACCAGCTCTCGGTTTCTGATCGCGGCGTAGTGACGCTGCAGCGAAACAACACTACGGACCAACTGCGCAGTGTCGCGCTGGTGCCGCCCCGGCCAACGGCGGCCGTAAATCTCGGCACCACACCAAACGAGCTCGTGCTGCGGTGCGTAGGGTCAGATATTTCGGTGGCTATCAACGGGGTGGACGTGCTCTCGGTTACTGACACGACGCTCTCCATTGGCAGCTTCTTTCTGGGAATCACCCCAGGAGCTGACGGCACCGGTGAGTCCGATTTCACGGACCTGATGGTAGTCGTGGAGCTGCCGTAACTGTTTACCTAGGTGCAGTACTACAGGGTCAGCTTCGGTCAGGTGCAGACCCGAAGGTCAGGCGTCTCGTTCACTACGCCGCGAATTTGTCCCGGACGCCGGTCCGACGCCAGAGCTGGTAGCGGCTGTAGAGCGTGTGCCGGGCGATCCCTTTTATGCCTTAGCGAGAATTTCCAAATGGCGCCTCGCCCAGCCGCTATACTGCGATCCGTGGACGGAGGCGCCCCATGACGGCAACCGATGCGGACGTAACAGCGGAAGTTGCGCGGCTGCGCGAGGCGCTGGCAGTTGCCGAAGCGGACCGGGACACGGCTCGCCGCGCTGGGCACGAGTCGCTGGAGCAGCAGACGGCAACTGCGGAGATCCTGCGCGTCATCAGCCGCTCACCCACAGACGTTCAGCCGGTTTTTGAGGTTTTGCTGCGCACCGCTGTCCAGCTTACCGGGGCCGATGACGCGGCAATCCTCCAGGTCAACGGTGATGCGCTGGACATTGTGGCGGCCCACGGCGCATTCTTCACCCCTGTGATCGGTGAGCACTTGCCGTTCAGCCGGGGTTCGACCTCCGGCAGAGCCATCACAGAACGCCGCGCCGTGCACGTCCCTGACCTGCTCGCAGTGATGGACACGGAGTATCCGGATCTCAAGGAGATGCAGCAGCGACTGGCGCACCGGACGGCGCTTGCAGCGCCGCTGCTGCGCGGAGATACGGCTATCGGTGCGCTGTTCGTGGGGCGCATGCAGGTGCAACCGTTCACCGAGCAGCAGGTCTCACTCTTTGAAACCTTTGCCAGCCAGGCCGTCATTGCGATCGCGAATGCCCGGCTCTACGGCGAGCTGCAGGATCGCAATCGCGACCTCGCCGTAGCGCTGGAGCGCCAGATGGCGACGGCTGAGATTCTGCGGCTGATCAGCGACTCTCCGACGGAAGTGCAACCGGTGCTGGACGCCGTCCTGCGTTATGCCTTGCAGTTCGGCGACGGCTCGTCGGGCCTCCTATCGCTCTAAGAGAACGGACGGCTCCGCGCAACAAGCACCTTCGGCTACACCGAGGCGGGGCGTCAGCGCGTGCTCAACGAGGCCATTGAGCCCACTCGCCGCTCGACGACCGGCAGAGTGGTGGAAGAACGCCGCACCGTACAGATCCTCGACGTGAAGGCCGACCCGGAGTATACCTTCACGGACGTCTCTATCGCAGCAGTGAGTACATCGCTTGCGGTACCGATGCTCTGGGAAGGTGAGATCCTCGGCGTCGTGGGCATCGCCCGCAGTTACGTGCAGGCTCATCGTCCCGATGAGATCGCGCTACTGGAAACGTTTGCCAACCAGGCCGCGATCGCCGTGCACAATGCCAGCCTGTTCGCCGAGCTGCAACAGCGCACGGCGGACCTGGCTCGCTCCGTGGATCAGCTCACCGCGCTCAGCAGTGTCAACCAGTCGCTCAACTCCAGCCTTGACGTGGAGCATGTGCTTTCAGCGATCATCGCGCATGCTGTTGCGCTTGCCGGTACCGATGGCGGCGCCGTTTTTGAGCTCGATGACTCGGGCCAGGCGTTCAGGCTCCGCGCCGGCTATGGTCTGCCCGAGCCCCTCATTCAGGCTCTCCGTGCCCGTCCGACGCGCCTTGGCGAGGGCGCTGTGGGGATGGCGGGTCAAAGCCGGGTGCCCGTCCAGATCCCGAACCTCTCTGCTGAGTACAGTTATCATGGCCCCTTGCGAGAGGTTCTGCTGGAGAGTGGTTTCCGCTCCTTATCGGCGCTGCCGCTCCTGCGGAGAGACGAATTGGT
>JBBRGK010000405.1:0-3850 GCA_038240805.1 Dehalococcoidia bacterium
CAATCTGAAGCGGCGGCTCGGGCGGCAGCGGTGCCGGTATGAACGCCCGGTAGTCAGCCGGCTGCTGCACATACCGCCCGGCTCGTGAGGATGATGCCATATCGGCTCCGATGAGCTGGTTCTTAGAATCCGGCCGCGCCACGCCGCCTTACTATAGAAAATGGTCAAAAACTATAATAAGGGCGTGGCCCGGAGCGTCTTAGTAAAGAGAACTATAGTAAGGCGACAGCGGCAGTGGCGCGCCGGTGGCAGGCACGGTTCTCAGACGTGGGTGAGCACGATCACCAGGGCGAACGCGATTCCGGCAGCGAGCGCCACGACCACCAGACGCTGCGCCACATACACGAGGTTGAGATCGCGGACAGCTGAGTCCAGCCACGCACCAGGACCGCGAGGACCTTCGCGGTCCCAGACGCCGTCCATCTCGGGACTCCAGCACTCTTCGCCCAGCAGGACGCGCCGTGCTTTCGATTCGTTGGCGCCACGTTCGACCAGGATTTGCACCGCGGTCAGGAACGCTTCGACGCTGACGCTCAGCGACTCGCCCACGTAGAGATCGCGCTCAGGATCGAGAAGCAGTGTCACGGTCGCATCGACCTCGGTACTATGCCGGCATACATTCCGGACTCAAGCTTAGCGGCTTGCTGCGTCTGCACGTGCCCACCGCCACGCTCTGCAGCTTCGACGCCAGTGGGGTACCGTGGGCGGCCTTTGGGAATGGCCACTCTGACCGGCTTCACGGAAACGCGCCTGGTAGCGCCCCCGCGACTCACGGCCTTTACATATCGCGCGTATAGTACTCCACCACGGCACTGGCTGTATGCAGCTTCACACAGCCAGTATTCTCAACTGCACAGTCGCAGGCCCGGCCAGACCGGCATCCTTGCCCACAAGAGTGGTCCGCTGCCGATGAGGACCCTCGCAAGGAGCAAGATCCATGCTGTATCGACTATTCAGCCGCATCGCCGTTCCCGCTACCGTTGGGATCATCGCCGCTGCCGTGCTGGTCGGCGGCCTCCACGCCTGAACCGGTCTGCGCTCTCATAGCCTCATAGCCGAGCGCGGCCGGGGCAGCAGCCGGTCTCAACGCCTGTCTCGACTTCACCGTGACCAGGCTGGTTGCGGTGTGCGCTGAACTGCCGCCTCTACGGTGAAGGCGTGGGCGTCGCAGTTGCCGGCGCATTTGTCCCTGCAAGCGTTTCACCAGGCAGGCCAGGCG
The DNA here is from genome assembly GCA_038240805.1 of Dehalococcoidia bacterium. Lineage (GTDB taxonomy): Bacteria > Chloroflexota > Dehalococcoidia > CAUJGQ01 > CAUJGQ01 > JBBRGK01. Next base: position 1,220 of record JBBRGK010000405.1, read on the forward strand.
TCCAGTAGGCGACGCCTCCGTGCGCGGCGCAAACGGCGTAGGCACGGCTGTAATCAAATACGCCATCGATGCAGCGTGCTGTCGGGCCGTTCTGGCCTGTGATACGGCAGTCACTGCCGGGGACACTCAGCGTCACGCCGCTGGTACTGCACCGTGGTAACGGCGTCGGCGATGGCGACGGAGACGGTGAAGGCGATGGATTCGGTAGCAGCGGCGCGGTCAGGGTGATCGTCGCGAAGCCCGCTGCCCAGGCGCCCTGTCCAACCGGGATGGCAGAGGCGAGGCGGTACCCCGTCGATGGCGAGTAGAGATAGACCGCCTCTGCGCCGGACACCACCGTCTCGCTGCTGGCCGACACGTTGCCGACGAGGACAAGCTGATGCGCAACGGGCCGGACCGAGTAGCCGCGTACTCCCGGAGCAAAGTCGACGCTGCCGCCGCCGGGGAAGTACGCCCAGTAGCCGTAGCCACTGACGAGAGCCGAGCCTGCGGGGAACGATTCGTAGTCCTCGTCACCCGGCTGGAGCGTGTAGATCGGGTCGGCTGCGCCCCGCAGATGCGAGCCACTCGGCCCCGCAACCAGATTCCAGCCCGGCGCATAGGTGACTGCCGTCTGCGCCGCAGCAGGCCAGGCGCTCAGCAGCCCCACGCCGAAAGCGAGCACCAGGATCGGCAGCAACAGGCGTCGATGGGTCATGCGGACCTCATGTGCGGGACTGAGACAACTGTACGTTTACGGCGCTTGCCTCCGCAACGCGGCCTCATTCTTGCTGCGGAATGCGCAACGCAAAGAGTATCGTGACACGATGGGTACAGACGTGTTATATTTCGCAAAGATTGCAAATCCATCGACTCCAGCTTAAAAAGGAGCATACCGTGCCGCACACCTCTCTTCGAAACATCCTGGTCTTCCTGCGGCGGCCAGCGCTTGCCCTGCTCATGCTGCTACTGGCAGCAGGCTTTCTCTCGGCGGCAGCGCCCGTGTCGGCGGCGGGGTCATGCGTGAACCCCGGCGGCACCGACGGCTGTCTCTCCAGCATCAACGCGGCGATTGCGGCGGCGCCGGCCGGCGCGACGATCATTATTTACGCGGGCTCCTACACCGAGAACGTGGTGGTGAATAAAGCGGTCACGCTGCGGGGCCAGGGCAAGGCGACGATCTACCCGGCGGTATCGAACCCGAACTGCGGCGGGGCCGGTGGCGGCACGCTGTGCACGGTGAACAACACGGTCGTGCTGGTCGGTGCAGACAACGTCACGATCGCCGGTCTGGTGATCGACGGCGACAATCCGCACCTCCATAGCGGCGTTTCCGTGGGCGGGGCAGACATCGACGCCCGGAACGGGATCGTCAGCGACTTTAACAGCCGCGATACGACGTTGAACATGGTGGTGCGTGACACGACGGTCCGCAACGTATTCCGCCGTGGCATCCAGATCACGTCCAATGCTGGCGCCGGCACCTTCACGTTTGACCGCGACACGGTCAGCAACGTGCAGGGCGACCCGGGTACTTCGGTGGCGATTATCAGCAACGGCAACGGCAATGCCGGCACGATGAGCAACAATACCGTGTCGGACAGCAGCGACGGCCTGAACTCGAACTATTCGCACGGGATCACGTTCCTCGATAACCGCATTACGCGCTCTGGAGCAGGTGTTCATACCGACAACGCCGGTGGCGCGGGCGGTGGCTCCGCGGACCTGGTCAAAGGCAATACGGTGCGCGACTGCCAGGCGGGCGGAATCGGCCTGATGAGCTTCGTCTCCTACGTGGCGCCGGCCTTCCAGGGCAACACGGTGCGGAACTGCGATACGGGCATCGCCGTCTATGGCACAGCGACAGCAGCCTCGCCGGTGTTTACGAATAACCAGGTGACGGGCACGGGCGCAGCTGGCACCGTCGGTGCGCTGATCACCACGGACCTCACGATCTTCGGCTTCGGCTATTTCAACGTCTCGGCGACGTTCACCGGCAACAGCTTCGAACGCAGTGACACCGGCATCCGCGTCCAGCAAAACGGCGGCAAGGCTGGGGCGGCGACTCTGGACCAGAACAGCGTGGCCCGCAACGGCACCGGCATTGAGGCCGATGGCGCCACCGTCACGGTGAGCAAAGGCTGCGTGATGCAGAACCAGACTGGATTGCTGGCCCACAATAGCGCTAATCTGGCAGCGCACCAGGGCAGCATCGCCGGCAACCACCTCTTCGGCGTCACCAACGCCAACCTGGCCACAGCGCCAGCAGTGGACGCGCAGAACAGCTGGTGGGGCGCACCGAGCGGCCCTGCACCCGCTGGCAAGGGCGACAGGATCAGCGCCGGCGTCAACGTGGCGCCGTTCCTCGCCGCGCCGCCAGCAGCATGCGGCAACGACAACCAGGATAACCAGGACAACGGTAACTAACCACAACCGGGAGATCGGGCATAGGAGGGCGGCGTTCCGGCGCCGCCTGGAGTTGACCCGGTTTCGTGGACACCAAACGATGGGACAAGAGATCCCACGAAGGAGTCCAGATGAGCGGGAAATCAGGCAAGCCTCAGCCAACGTACACGAGCGAGTTTCGAGCTGATGCCGTGCGGCTGGTCGAGCAGAGTGACAAGAGTCTGCGGCAGGTGGCAGCGGACCTTG
>JBBRGK010000406.1:0-3850 GCA_038240805.1 Dehalococcoidia bacterium
TTGTATGCGAGCGCGTCCATTTCGCGTACGGCCTGGACGAACGCCCTCATTTTTGTCGGGTCTTTGGCTCCATCCGTTTCGATTCCGCTGCTGACATCGACCGCCCACGGCTGCACGAAGCGAATGGCCGAGGCTACGTTGCCAGCGGTAAGGCCGCCGGCAAGGACACACGGGCGCTGCGCCGACACCTTCGCGGCCACGCGCCAGTCAAACACCAGCCCGGTGCCGCCCGCTTCACCGGGGACCTCCGTATCAAGGAGGCATAGCGCCGCAGTGCCGACTTCACAGCCGTGAAGAACCTCTTCGGCGGGCGTTACCGGCCCGATGTGCACCGCCCGGATAACTGGTCGCCGCAGTTCCAGAGCCTGTTCCGACGGCTCGCGTCCGCTTAACTGCACCACATCCAGCGACAGCGTCTCGACGATCGCATTTACCAGGGATGGCGGCTGGTCCACGAACACGCCGACCACCAGCGGCCGGCGGCCATCGAGCAGCGCATCAAAGCCTGCGGCGCAGCGTTGGAACCACCCGCCCGCCGGTATTCCTTCGTGCACCAGCGGCCGTGCCGGCTCACGGCGGCGTCCGAGCCCACCGATGACTTTGCGCGCCTCCTCGACGGTCAATCGGCGCTTGCTCTTTTCAGCAAACATCAACCCGATGAAGTCGACGCCAATCTGCGACGCGAGCTCGGCCTCGGCCGCGGTTCGAAGACCGCAGAGCTTGACACGGGTTCTTGCATCCATCGTGGGTTCTTTCCGCCCGTTAGGCCGGCATGAAGTCGCGCATCTTTGCGACGACATCAGCCGAGGTCATTAGGGCTTCGCCAACAAGCACCGCATCGACGCCCAATCGTCGCACCCGAGCCGCGTCAGCGGCGGTGTTGAAGCCACTCTCACTGACCACCACGCTGCCCCCTGTGACGAGCGGGCACAGCCGTTCAGTGACTTCAATGGACGTGTGAAATGTGTGCAGGTCGCGATTGTTGATGCCGATAACGTCTGCACCGGCTGCCGCAGCACGCTCAAGTTCCGTCTCGTCGTGAACTTCAACCAGGGCGCTCATGCCAAGTTCGTTGGTGAGCGCAAGCAGCTCTCTCAGCCGATCGTCGGGCAGAATCGCGACGATCAGGAGCAGCGCATCGGCACCGTACGCTTTCGCCTCGTAGATTTGATACGGGTCGAAGAGGAAGTCTTTGCGGAGCAGGGCCGGACGGCTGCCCGGAAACTCATTGTCCAGGTCCGCTCGAATCGTTTCGAGAAACTCGAGTCGACCGAGAAAGTGGCGCGTCTCAGTGAGCACGGAGATCGCCGCCGCGCCTCCTTGCGCGTACTGGCGGGCGCGGGCCACCGGGTCAAGATCGTTCTCCAGCATGCCTTTGGTCGGAGAGGCCTTCTTGATTTCCGCGATCAGGCGAAGATGACCGCCGCGCAAGGCGGCTGCAAACGGAATCGCCACTCCGAATCGTTGCGTCTTCTCCATCAGAGCCGCGAGCGGCTCTTCGCGTTGTCGCAGCCCGAGCTCTTCCCGCTTATCTGCCACGATCCGGTCCAGGATCGTCCCGGTTGCGACGGTGGCGTTGGTCAGACCGGTCGAATGAGTCATCGTTGCATCTCAGTCCACCGCCGGCGCGTGCCGCTGGCTCGCCTCAATGAACCGCTCTGCCACGCGTCGGGCGTCTCCAGTGTCAATCATGCGTGCCGCCACGGTCACGCCTTCCGGGATTGAGGCTGCTGCTCCGCCGACGACAAGCGCCGCAGCAGCATTTAGCAGCACGATGTCCCGCAGGGGTCCGGCGCGGCCGGCCAGGATGTGCTTCATCGTGGCAGCGTTGTCGGCGGGTGTGCCGCCCCGCACTGCCGCTCGTGGCGCCCGCTCGAGGCCCGCCTCCTCCGGCGTCACCCGGTAGGTCCGCAGGGATTCTCCGCAGAGTTCGGTCACAAGCGTTGGCCCGCTCAACGTGAATTCGTCGAGCCCGTCTTCTCCGTGCACGACAATCGCGTGCCGGCTGCCGAGGCGACCGAGGACAGCGGCCATCAACTCGACAAGCTCAGGACGCGGTACGCCAAGCACCTGCGCCTCAGCCCTCGCAGGGTTCGAGAGCGGCCCAAGAATGTTGAACACGGTCCGCACACCGAGTTCGCGCCTTATCGGCCCGGCGTACTTCATGGCGGGATGAAATGCCTGCGCGAACATGAAACCAAAATTGGTCTCGCGGATGCAGGCGGCGACCCCTTCCCCATCGAGATCAATGCGTGCGCCCATGGCCTCAAGGAGATCGGCGCTGCCGCAGTCGCTGCTTGCGGCCCGATTGCCGTGCTTGGCTACTTTTACGCCCGCCGCTGCTGCGACGAAAGCGGCTGCGGTCGAAATATTGAACGTTCCCGATGCATCGCCGCCTGTCCCGCAGGTGTCGATCAGGGGACCGTCGCAGACTACAGGTAACGCTCGCTCGCGCATCACTCGCGCCATGCCGGTGATCTCGTCGACGGTCTCACCCCGCATTCGCAGCGCGGTGAGAAAGGCTCCCAGTTGCGCTGGCGTCGTCTCACCGGACATGATTTCGGCCATCACGGTCGCCGCTTCCTCCTCTGTGAGGTGGCGCCCCTGGTTGACCAGCGCGTCTAGCGCTTCTCGAATCACGCCGGTTCTCCTTGCGCTACTCCAGCTGCTGCCGGTTCATGCATCGCCAGGAAGTTTCGCAGCAGATCTTTCCCTTGCGGCGTCATGATCGACTCCGGGTGAAACTGGATCCCCTCGACCACGAAGCGACGGTGGCGCACACCCATGATCACCCCGCTGTCGCTGTGCGCCGTGACTTCGAGTTCATCGGGCACACTCTTGCTCTCGACCGCCAGCGAATGGTACCGAATTGCCTCAAACGGCTGAGGCAGTCCCGCAAAGACACCGCGGCCGTCGTGTGTGATCCGGGACAGTTTGCCGTGCCTGATCTCTCCTGCACCGGAGACTCTACCGCCGAACGCCTCGCCGATGCACTGGTGCCCCAGGCAGACGCCGAGCAGCGGCACCCGCCCGGCGAAACGCCTGATCGCCTCCACGCTGATGCCTGCCTCCTTCGGGGTACGCGGCCCAGGCGAGACGACGATCCGCTCCGGCGCGAGCGCCTCGATTTCGTCCACGGTGATCGCATCGTTTCGCACGACGCGAACCTCTGCACCCAGTTCGCTCAGATACTGGTACAGGTTGTACGTGAAGCTGTCATAGTTGTCGATCAGCAGCAGCATCGCGTCTTTTTCTCCATTACACCGGGCAGAAGCGTCTACCGAACCTGCGCTTCGTCAAGATGTTCGAAAATTGTCCTCACGGTTTCTTCCGCTGACAGCGCGCTGCTGTCCACGTGAAGGCCGCGGAACTCGCCGTTCAGCATGAATACCCGATGCAGTTCCTGGCTACGTTCACCCATTTGGTCATCCATCTGCCGGCTGACATCCCGCTGCTGCAACACGCCAATCGACGGCATCAGCGTGACGAAGTATGCGGGGGTCTCGCCAGTCGAGGAGAGCAGAGCGTCAAGGTCACGCCTCTGCTCGAGTACCCCGTCGATCACGGCGTCATAGCCTCCCTCGCTCCAGCCCCGCGCGAGCACGCCAGCCTGCCGAAGCGTCAGGATTTCCAACGCCTCGCTCGCCGATGGATCACCACCCGACCATCTTGGCACCGGCCCGCCCGACATGACCGAATGCCAGAGTTGATCAAGCGAGATCAACGCCGAACGGGGAAGTGCCTCGCAGAGCCGTCTCGCGATCGTGGATTTGCCCGCCCCTGCCGGACCAGTGATCACAAGTATCTTGCCCTGTTCTACAGCAACGCCGCTGTGCGAAGGGCCTTCGAC
>JBBRGK010000407.1:0-3848 GCA_038240805.1 Dehalococcoidia bacterium
CAACTGCCGGCGATCAAAGGCGATGTGGCGGCCGTGGACTTCGGCGGCACTAACTTCGACGTATTGCTCATCCGAAACGGTGAGATTAGCCGCCAATTCTTTCCCTCGGGCCAGCTGTTGAGCGCCGAAGTGCTGCGCTCGCTCCTTCTGCGGGCTGGTGTGAGCGATCCATCTGCCCTGCGCTGGATTGCGGTAACTGGCGGCCGTCACCAGATCCTGCCGGACACGTTGGACGGCACCCCCGTACACAAAGTGGAAGAGTTGCGTGCGATCGGTCGCGGCGGCCTGCTGGCGAGCGGCCTGCGGGAGGCTCTGGTTGTGAGCCTGGGCACCGGCACAGCGATGGTGGCGGCACGGGGCGACCAGATGACACACCTGGGCGGCTCCGGCGTAGGCGGTGGAACGTTGCTCGGCCTGAGCCGGCTGCTGCTCGGCACAGCCGACGCGACGGCCATCGACGCGCTGGCCGAACGCGGGGATCCAGGCAAGATAGATCTGACTGTCGGAGATATTGTTGGTGGCCCAGTAGGCATGATTCCGGCGAGCGCTACCGCATCACACTTCGGCAAGGCGTCAGGCGTCGTGGCGGGCACCTGGCGTGGCGACGACGCGCAGGCCGACCGCGAGCACGTTGCAGCTGCGCTGCTGAATCTGGTCGGGCAGGCGACGGTGCGCCTGGCCCTGCTCATGGCTAACGCTCACGGCTACCCTTCCGTGGTCCTGATTGGCCACCTCGCTGACCTGGGCGGGATACGGCGGGCTGCCCAGATGATCGGGGGCCTTTTCGGTGGCCATCTCATGGTGCCGCTCTATCCAGGCTTCGGCGTGGCCCTGGGTGCCCTGGCCGAAGCTGCGGACGCAGAGAATGGCCGGGCATGAATCAGATTGCAGGGTCCTCCACGGTAGTCCCGGTTCGCCACGCCGGCCCGCGATGTGCGGACGATGCGGCGCTATACTCTGCCGCAGGGGGCCAGTATGAGCGATGACATCGGACAATCCACTGCGTGGCGTGTCGCTCGCGGTGAAGGGATGAAAGACGGGCGACCGCCACTGCATGGCGTACGCGTGCTCGACCTCACCCACTTTCACGCCGGGCCGCGCTGCACCAAGTTGCTCGCTGACTTTGGCGCCGACGTAATCAAAATTGAGCGCCCGCCTGACGGCGATCCCTCTCGACAGCTCGGTCCCTTCCCGAACGACACCCCAAACCGGGAGGCGAGTGGCACATTTCTCTTTCTGAACACGAACAAACGCAGTGTCTTGCTGGATCTAAAGACGAAAGCAGGTCGCGATGTCTGCCTGGCGTTGGCCGCCGGAGCAGACATCGTGGTCGAAAACTTTCGCCCGGGAGTCATGGAAGCGCTCGGGCTGGACTACCCTGTACTCTCGGCCCTCAACCCCGCCGTAATCCTCACATCGCTCTCCAACTTCGGCCAAACCGGTCCCTACCGTGACATGCCTGCCAGCGAGCTGACTCTCTCGGCAATGGGCGGGCCGATGAACGTCACGGGCTATCGCGAGCGCGAGCCACTCAAGCTGGCCGGAAACGTGGTTCAATATCACGCCGGATCAATCGCGGCGTACGCTTCGCTGCTGGCGCTGTACTCGCTGGAGACCGCCGTCGCCGCCGGTGAACCCGCCCGGGGTGAATGGATTGACGTTTCGATTTACGAGACGCAGGCTGGCTTTCGCGACCGGCGCGTGATCAATCTGACCGCGCACGCCTATACGGGCGATACGGGCAAGAGGACCATCCCCGGTTCACGGCCAGGCGCCGGCGTGCGGCCCTGTGCTGACGGCTTCGTCAACATCCACGCCTCTTCGCCCTCGCGGTTCGCCGCACTGTTGCGGCTGATCGGCCGCGCGGACCTTGTGCCACTCTTCGCAGGTATCTCGCCGTTCACCATGACCGACTCCGACTTGCTCGGCGAGATCGAGGCCGCCTACCGCGTCTGGCTGCTTGAGCTTGGCAAGCACGAGGCAGCGGCGTTGGCACAGCAACACCGCCTGCTCGCTGCACCTGTCAACACGGTGCGCGATCTCGCTGAAGATCAGGGCTTTGCCGCGCGGGGCGTGTTCGAGACCATCGATCACCCAGTCACCGGCTCGCTTCGCTACCCGGGCCGCCCCTTCATCATGAGCGAAAGCCCGCGACCGCAGGCAGAGCGGGCACCCCTGCTCGGTGAACACACGGGCGAGGTCCTCGCCCAATTGAGCAGGCTCGGCGGCGGCTCTTCAGGGCCGATACTTCCGCTCGCGGCACCGCCGAACCGAAGCGGGAAACCAGCAGGAAAGCTACCTCTCGACGGCGTCCGCGTGCTCGATATCACTGTGGTCTGGGCTGGGCCACATTGCACGCAGCTACTCGCCGAGTGGGGTGCGGAGGTGGTCCGGGTCGAGCCGCTGCAGCACATTCAGCCGAACACCCGCGGCGCCGAGTTACGGATCACGCGCGAGCAGGCGCTGGCGACGCGGGGTGCCGGGTCGCTGTACCTCGCCTACCCGGACTACGATCCGGGGGCGCGGCCGTGGAACAGGAACCCGGCTTTCAATAGCCACGCTCGCAACAAACGCAGCGTGACGCTGGACCTGACATTTGAAGAAGACCGAGAGGCCTTTCTCAAGCTGATCGCCACCGCCGACGTACTCGTCGAGAATAACGTGCCGGAAACGATCGAGCATATCCACTGCACATACCCAGAGCTTGCGGCAGTAAACCCATCGCTAATCATGTTGCGAATGCCTGGATACGGCCTCGACGGACCGTATAAAAACTATCGCTCGTTCGGCACGCACATGGAGTCCATGACCGGCCACCACTACCTGCGCAGCTATCCCGACCTCGACCCATCAATGACTGGCGATGCCTTCACCGCAGACGCTGCCGGAGGGGTCTTGGGAGCCTTCGCCGTGGTTATGGCGCTTCGATACCGGCGCCATACCGGCAAAGGTCAACAGATCGAACTTGCGCAAGCTGAGAACTTTCTCTCCTATCTCGCCGAGCCGCTGATGGACTATGCCATGAACGGCCGCAACACAGAGCCACAGGGCAACCAGCACCCAAGCCATGCGCCACACAATGCGTATCCGTGTCGCGGTGACGACCGCTGGATCACGATTGACGTGGGAAGCGACGACGAGTGGGCGGCCGTCGCAGTGGTTTTGGATAGGCCCGCCTGGATGAATGACGCGAGATTTAGCTCTCAGCCAGGTCGTTGGCAGCATCGCGACGAGCTCGATCCGTTGCTTGGCGCCGAGACCCGGCGGTGGGATCGCACTGAGCTCTGGCAGGCGTTGCTGGCAGTAGGCGTCATCGCGGGGCCGGTTCAGGACGAGCGCGACGCTTTCACCTGCCCCCAGTTACGCGATCGTGGATTCTTCGAATCGCTGACTCACCCGGAAGCCGGCAGGCATGACTATCCCGGTCTGACCTTTCGAATGGCAAACACGCCGAACCATTTGCGGCGCTACCCTGTGCGCCTCGGCGAAGACAATGATTACGTGCTGCATGAGCTGCTTGATCTCTCCTCGGATGACTTCGGGCGCCTGATGGACCGCGGCCACATCGGCATGGATTACCCGGCCTGAATATGAAAGTACAATCCGGCCGGTCTATGATGCTGGTGAGACTGTCGTGATTCTGCGAGCCACAGTCATTGTTTCCGGGAGTTCACCATGCTTCGATACCTCGGTTGCGGCGGTATCGGCCTGCTCATTCTGATCATCGCCTCTGTCTCGTGTAGCGCCACTCACGCCGGCGCGGCCTCCTATCAGAGCGGTGTTTACTGGCCGTACTACCCCTGGTACTGGGGCGGGATGTACAACCGTTATCCCTGGGTAAACGACCA
>JBBRGK010000408.1:0-3842 GCA_038240805.1 Dehalococcoidia bacterium
GTGACCTCGTACTTCTCAACGATCGACCAGAAGACGCCGGGGTTGGGCCAGTCCGGCGCGCCCTCGCGCACCACGCAGGTCGTGCCGTTAGCGAACGGGCCGTAGACCATGATCGAGTGGCCAACGATCCAGCCGATGTCGGACGTACACCAGTAAATGTCGTCTTCTTTGATATCGCAGGCGAGTTTCCACAGAGGCGTCACGCCGACGATGTAGGCGCCGTGGGTGTACACCACGCCCTTGGGCTGACCCGTAGTGCCGCTCGTGTAGAGAATGAACAGCGGGTCATCGCTGTCCATCACCTCGGGCGGGCAATCCGCTGAGGCCGCGTCGCAGATCTCTACGAAATCAACCTCTCGGTCAGAGTCCAGCGCCATCTTCGGCGAAGCGCGGCGGTAGACGGCGATCTTCTCCACGAAATCGAGACCTGTGACCGCCTCGTCCACGATCTCCTTTAGCGCGACCGTTTTGCCGCGGCGGATGCCGATATCGGCGGTGAGAATCACCTTCGCCTGAGCGTCCTCGATGCGGCTGCGGAGGGCGGTGTGGCCGAGACCGGCGTAGACGACCGAATGCACCGCTCCGATCCGGGCGCAGGCGAGCATCGCGATGATCCCTTCGGGCGTCAGTGGCATGTAGATACAGACACGGTCGCCCTTCACGACACCAAGCCCCTTGAGGGCGTTAGCGGCCTGCTGCACCCGGCGATGCAGCATTGAGTAGGTATAGATCCGCTCGGCGCCATCCTCGCCGAGCCAGATCAGAGCGGCCTTGTTCTTGCGAGCGCCGTTCGCGTGCCGGTCGAGGCAGTTGACGGTGACATTGCACTTCGCCCCGACGAACCATTTTACGAACGGGTAGTCCATCTCGCGGACCGTTTTCCATGGCTCGAACCACTCGAACTCCTTCGCCTGCTCCGCCCAGTACGCGTCCACGTCGGCGACGGACCGCTGATAGAGCGCGTCGTACTCGGTCGCGTTGCATTGCTCTATGAATTCGGGCGGCGGGGCGATGACCGCCTCGGTAGCAAGGTGTCCCTGGAACGAAGAGGTTTCGGCGGTCATGAACGAGCCTCCGTTGCTGAACTGGACGATAGCCTTTACGCGAGCGACGGGCGTCTTAACTGAAGCATCTGAACCGGCCGGGGAGGCCAGGCAGGCAACTCTCGGGCGGGGCGATTGTACCGCGACGAGAAATGCAGCGCCATTCATGAGAACTCAGGGGGACCTCAAGGCAATTCGAGCCTGCGCAGGCGGTAGCTCGTGCAGGCAACTGCGGCGACGCTGATCAGGGCGAGGAAGAGGATCGATCCCGCTGCCGCCGGACCGGCATCTGCAGGCGGCAGCAGGTCATCGCGATGCAGCAGTCCCCCGAAAATACCGAGGGTGTAGTACCGCACGCTCAGGTGCGCCGCCCCGGTGGAGAGCGCCGCGATAGCGTCCTCCCACAACAGCACGTAAATGAAGCCGAACAGCAGCGCCTGCCTGCGCACCAGGCCGAGCAGGACGAAGAGCGCGTTATAGGCGAGGCAACCGAAGGCGCTCGAGACGAGCAACGCGATCAGCATTCGCGGGCCGGTATCGCCGTGGGTGAGGATAATGAACCCGGGGATCAGCGCCAGCCAGACGGCAACGACGCTGATCAGGGTCGACGCGGCGAACTTCGGCAGCGCGATCGAGATCGCCGGCACAGGCCGCAGAGTTAGATAGACGAGGGTGCGGTCCTCGACCTCGGCACCAAGCGCATCTGAAGCAAAAATCAAGGAGACGAACGGCAACAACAGGGGCAACACGAGACCACGGGCGAAGTTGACCATGTACTGCAGATCCTGGTCACGCCTCCCTGCCAGGGTCAGGACCACCACAAGCAGCAGCAACAGCGCGTCGGCGGCTACGACGATCAACCAGCGCTTTCCCGCCAGCAGCCCCCGCACACTCATTTGAAAAATTGCGCCCACGCCTATTTGCTCTCCGTCTCACTCATCGCCAGATCGACCGTGTTTGCATCCGGGCGTCCGCTACTCGACCAGGTAACGGAACACGCTCTCCAGACCCTCGTCCAGGCTCTCCACCGAAAACAGCCGTGCCTTCGCCTCGCTCGCCGCGCGCGGCACCGCGATGGCGAACGCACGCGCGTCCGTCGTCTCAAGCTCCAGACCTTCTTCCTGTACCCGCACTTCACAGGTGCCGGGCAGCAGCAACAGCCGCGACGCCACCGCTCGCGGATTTTCGCAGCCCACACGCACCCGGCGGGGGCGGTCGTTCATCAGGTCGCGGATGCGCCGGAAATCGCCCTCTGCTGCCAGCTTGCCATCGACAAGCACCAGTACGTTGCTGCCCATCCGCTCGACCTCGTTGAGCACGTGCGATGAAACCAGCACGGTGCAGCCGTTCGCCGCCATCGCGTCGAACAGTCCGATCAGTTCCACTCGTTGCCGTGGGTCGGCGCCGGTGAGCGGCTCGTCCAGGATCAATACTTCCGGCTCGTGCACCAGCGCCTGGGCGACCTTAATGCGCTGGCGCATACCCTTGGAATAGCCACCAAGTTTTCGGCCTGCGGCATCGACAAGACCGACCCGTTCTAGCGCCGTGAGTGCTGCCCCACGCACGTCGGAGAGCCCATGCAGCCGCGCGGCGAACTCCACGAACTCGCGTCCGGTCATGAAGGAGTACAGGCTCTCCTGCTCGGGCACCAGCCCGATGCGGCGGTAGAGCGGCGGGTTGTTCAACACCGGCTCTCCCAGCACCCGCACGGTGCCGCGGCTCGGCTGCAACTGACCGGTCAGCAGTTTCAGTGCGGTCGATTTGCCAGCGCCATTCGGCCCGAGCAACGCGGTCACACCGGGTCCGATTGCGAAGCTAAGGTCAGACAGCGCGACCTTGTCGCCGTACCATTTGCTCACCCCATCGAGAACGATCGTGGCGAGGCGACCAGAAGGCGCGGTGATGGCTTGCGATGCTTCGGTGCCAGGCGGCGCCTTGATGCCACGCGGTCCTTCGGGGCCAGGCGGCGCATTGAAGGCCATTAGAACCGCACCGCGCGGTACGATCGCACGAGCACAGCCAGCGCGAGCACGGTGATGGCAAGCGTGGCGAGCAGGAACAGATAGCCCGAAACGCTCGTTTCCAGCTTGAGTCCAAAGATCCAGCGGGACAATCTGGTCGGCAGATAGAGCGGATCGATGAGGCCGGTGTACTCCGCCCACCGCTCCTTCATCACACCGCGCACGATGCCCGCCGCCGCCGAAATGACGAGGGCGCCACCAAGCAGAGTTCCTGCGGCGTAGGCGCGACGGTCAGTAAACGAGGCGACGGCGAGACCCAGCGCGGCGTATAGCAGCGCCAGTAGCGATCCCGTTGCCAGAATTTTTGCCGCCTGGTCCAGGTTATCCCGGAGGTACACAAGCGAGTCATCAGCCAGACCGACGTTCGCCGTCCAGAGCAGCAGCGGCGGCAGCAGTGCCACGAGCAGCAGCACAGCGGTCACCGCGAGCACCTGTCCGAGCAGGTACAGCAACGGACGGATTGGCGAGGCGTAGTATAGCGACAGCACCCGCTGCCGGCGATCGGGACAGAGTGCCTCGGCAGCAGCGAGCGCTGCCAGGACCAGCACGACCAGCCGCAGAAAGTTGAAGTAGCTGCCGTAAGAAAAGAGCTGGTCGGGTGCGGCCACCCGTCGTAACACCCGGGCCGGAAAAAGCACCCGAAACCCAACCACGGCGATGCCGGGGAAGAAAGCGAACAGCACCAGCAGGAACGGCAGAACTTTGGCACTGCCCGGCCGCTTGAATCCCATGCTCCTGCGCATCGAGCCCGTAGCGATCGCGAGCACCGACCAGGCGA
>JBBRGK010000409.1:0-3812 GCA_038240805.1 Dehalococcoidia bacterium
GCCGAGGAAGAGGCTGATCAGGGTGGCGATTCCCGATACCTGCAGCGAAAGCCAGGTAATTCGATACGTCTCTGGATCGCCGCTCAGCAAACGCCGTATAGCTTCGCCCAGGCCATCCCAGATGAACTGCATTAGCTACCGGGTCCGCCCTTCAGGACATCGGCGTCAGTCTTGCCGGCATCCGCGATGAACAGCGGCTGGCCGTATTTTTCCACCCCGAAGGCCGCGATCACCGCCTGCGTCGAGGGCGCCAGCATGAAGTCGCTGAAAGCCTGGGCTCCTTCCACGTTCAGACCGCTGTGGTTGGCCGGGTTGACCTGGATCACGTGGTAGACGTTTAAAAGTCCCGGATCCTTCTCCAGCAACAGCGCAAGTTTGGTCACCTTTTGTGTGGCGAGATAGGTCGCCCGGTCGCTGATCGTATAGCCCACTTTTTCGGCGGTAATCGTCAGGCTTGCTCCCATTCCCTGTCCGGTTTCGAGATACCAGCTCTTTCCCTTTGGATCGATTCCTGCCTTCTTCCACAACTGCAGTTCCAGCGCATTCGTGCCTGAATTGTCGCCACGGCTGACGAACTGCGCCTTTGTTGCCGCTATCATCTTGAGCGCATCCAGTGCCGAAGCCGTGCCCTTGATTTTGGCCGCGTCGGCCTCCGCCCCGACAATGATGAAGTCATTGTGCATCACCAGGCGACGATTGATCCCCTGATCGCGGGCCATGTAGTCCAGTTCCGCAGCCGGCGAATGCACAAGCAGAACATCAGCCTCCCCCAGTTCTCCGCGTTTGAGCGCCTCGCCCGAGCCAACCGCCGAGGTCTTTACCTGGTATCCCGTCTGCTGTTCAAACAGAGGCACCAGCACGTCCAGCAGGCCGCTATCTTGCGTGCTCGTCGTTGTCGAAAGCAGGAGCGTCCTGTTCTTCGGTTGTGGCCGCGCCGGGGCCGGGCTGCCGGACGGCGTTGCCGTTACCTGTGCGACCGGCGCAACCGCAGTCGCGGCATGGTTCGCCGTCGCGGCAGCGACAGTCGCTGCGCCTCCGATCGCGGTGGCCGCGTTGCTGGTGTTACTTCGATTCGTTCCGCTCCCGCATGCCGCTGTCACAGCAATGAGGACAAGCAGCAACAGATACCCCGTGCGAAGGCGCCCCATTGATAGCTCCCCGGCGTTATGCCCGGTCCAGCATAACGGTCCCAGGGACCGCGATGCGAGTACAAAATTTGGACTCCGCGATTATGGCGCGTCAGGGCGAAGGGAATCAGCTAATTACGCGCTTCCGGAAGCCACGGATGCCGAGCGTGAGCATCAGCGTCAGCGCACCAAGCAACAGTCCGTAGACCGCCCAGAGCGAGAGGTAGCCGCCCTGCGGCGCGAGCGCGGCGCGCAGCCCTTCGCTCATGTACACGACCGGGTTGAACAGCACCGCGATTTGCAGCCAGCGCAACGCGTGCAGAGTTGACCAGGGATAGTAGACACAGCCGAGCAAGGTCAGAGGCAGCACCAGAATCGCGAAGATCAGGTTGATCTGTCGAGGCTCGACTGCAGTGCCGACCAGCAGGCCGAGAGCGGCGCCGACCAGCGCTCCGAGCACGACCATCGAAACCAGGATGAACGGATGACCGAAGTCGATTTGAACCGCTCTGCCGGTCGCGATCCAGACGATCGGGATGACGAGCAGACCGGCAAAGACCCCCTGGATCGCGCCGCTGATGACCTTGCAGAGCGCCACAACCGCCACCGGCACGGGCGCCATCACCCGATCTTCGATTTCGCGACTGAACGAGAACTCCTGCACCAGCGGCAACGCCACACCGGTGATCCCCTGGAACATCAGCGTGCTCGCCATTAGCCCGGGCATCAGCACGCTGGCAAACTGGCCGCCGCCTCGCCCGTTGCCGCCGATCCCCTGGCCGATCCGTGGAAAGACGTAGGCAAACACGAACGCGAACAAAGCCGGCTGCATCGCCGTGCGCAACGCGAAGCCGAAAAATCCCTGAAACAGTACAGCAAGATCGCGCTGCACAAGGGCTGACGCGGTCTGTATCTGCGCCCGTACCGAGAGACGCTGCGTGGATTGATGAAAAAGAAGTGGCGCCTGTTCCAGTATCATCACTCGCGGTACTCCTTGCCTGTCAGCTTGAGGTAGACGGCCTCAAGGGTGGGCTCCATCACCGACAGATCCTTCAACTCCGCGCCCGCGCCCGTGACCGCCTGAACGACGCGTGGCAGCAGTCCGGCCGCCACCCCGGCAAATACCCGTAGGTGGCGATCCTCCCGCTGGACATCGTTGACTCCGTCGAGTGCGGACACCGCCCGCTCAACGGTGCCATCGTCAGGCCGGGCCAGGGTCACGGTGACGATGCGCTCGGCGCCGACGCGCCCCTTCAACGCCTCGGGCGTGTCGAGCGCGAGGAGATGGCCATGGTCCATGATCGCGATCCGCTCGCAGAGCTGATCGGCCTCTTCCATGTAGTGCGTCGTCAGCAGCACAGTTTGCCCCGAGCGGTTCAACTCTCGCAAAGTTCCCCACAATTGCAGCCGAGTCTGAGGATCGAGACCGGCAGTGGGCTCGTCGAGAAACAGCACAGCCGGTTCGTGCAGCAGCGCCCGCGCGATCTGCACCCGCTGCGCGAGGCCCCCGCTCAGTGTATCAACCAGCACGCCAGCTTTGTCCTCTAGCCGAAATCGCTCGATCAGGCTCCTCGCCCGCCGGCGGGATTCTGAGCGACCCAGGCCAAAATAGCGGCCGTGATAGTAGAGATTGTCGAAGACGCTCAGGCTGCGATCCAGCGTGTTGGTCTGCGTGACTGCGGCCAGCCGGGTCCGCGCCAGGGCGGGATGGGCAACGACATCAATGCCCGCGACGATCGCGCTCCCGTCGGTCGGGATCACGCGCGTGGTCAGCATCCCGATCGTGGTTGACTTACCGGCTCCGTTCGGCCCGAGCAGGCCGAAGAATTCACCACGCTGAACGGTAAGGTTGAGCGCGTCTACCGCTCTGACGCCGCCCGCAGCGTTGCCGGCCTGCGCGGCCCCGGCCAAAGGCGCGCCCGGCCGGCCTCCACCTCCTGCCCCTGCGCCGCCCCAGCGGCTGCCGACGGACATTGGCGGCGCACCGGTGTATACCTTGGTGAGATTGCTGCAGATGATGCCGGCGGTGCCGGTTTCGCCGTCCGCGTTGGACTGCACTTCGATGGCGTTCGTGGTCATCATGTCTCCGGTCGCGCTCTCCACGTTCCAGGTGCGGGCAGGCTTGCCGTCAGTGACCCGCCGCCGGCCCGGTTCAGTTGCGGCGGATGGTAGCACAGAGCGGGGCTCGGAGTGGTGTGTTTCCCCCCGCGGCACGGCGCCTACCGAGCGTGAGCCTCATACGCGCCGCTTCGGCCGGCGCACATACCATAGTGCCCCCGCGATGATGAGCCCGAGCACCACGGCGGCAACGACGATCCCGACGATCAGGCCAGTGTGCGAGTCACTTTTCGCAGCCGCATCGCTCTTACTGGTAATCGCCAGCTTCGCGTCCAGCGCTTTCTGTTGCGCTGTCGGTGCGCTGCCGACAAAGAAGGCGAACTGACCCTTGTCCTGCTCGCCGTCCTCATCGGAGGCGTTCTTGAATGAAACCACGTAGCGTCCCGCCGGCAGGTTTGGCTTCAGACCGACGGAAAAGTGCTTACGATTGGCATCGTCGACAGTTGTGTCACCGGTATTGACGCGGCTGCTATTCGCGTCGGCGACGGTGATCTCAGTGACTGCCTGGTCCTTCTTCATTTCCTGGACCGTGAAGATGTCGACCCGCGCCGGCGACGCCTGCACCAC
>JBBRGK010000410.1:0-3796 GCA_038240805.1 Dehalococcoidia bacterium
GGCTTCCTGATCGAGAAGCCGGAGGACCTCCGTCCGGCGATCGACAAGGCGTTCGCCTCAGGCAAGCCAGCAGTGATCAACGTGATGATCGACCGCAAGGCGCAGCGCCGCCCGCAGGAGTTCGCCTGGCTGACCCACTAACGGAACCGGACTCCAATCCCGAGATCGATCGGGCACTGGTTGGCTCAATGAGGCCCCTCTCCATCACAGCACGATGGAGAGGGGCTCCTTGTTGCCCGACGCGCATCCGGATTTCCCACTACACAGCGCCGTGTGCATACTGCTGGCGTCAGTCCTCGGCGCGGCAGGTGTTGGCTTCGGGAGGTGTGCGGTGATTCGTCGTGGCATCGTCGTTGTGCATGGTATTGGCCATCAGCAGCGTGGCGACCAGCTTGACGAGGTGGTCGAGCCGGTGGTCGAGTTTTTGGGACAAAAGCTTGGGCATGAAAACGTTCATGTTGTCGCGCACACCGGCCGCACCGATGGGGCCGACGCGACCGCTGCGATCGTTGTCCGGCCTGAAGGCGACGACGCTTCGGCGGAGCAGTGGGACATACATGAAGCCTGGTGGGCTCAGACGTTCAGGCCGAGCGACTCCTCAACGGTGCTCGGCTGGGCGGTCCGCGCTTACGTCACGCACGTGAACGCGACGGTGCAGGACGTGCTGGTACGAAATGTGCGACGGCTGTTCGGCCGTTTCGTGCCGGTGCAGAACCAGGGCGACGGCGTCTGGGAGATACCGGTCGCTGGTTCGAACTTCTACTACGCCATCGATGCCATGTCGTGGTTTTCGATCACGCTCGGCTACTTTCTCGTCTACCTGGTTGGCTGCCTGCTGATCCTGCCGCTCTACGTCTTCGTGCTTCTGCCCGGCAGTATTTTCTGGCCGGCGCAGATCGCCGGCATCCAGCGCCGGCTGGTGAACCTCTTCAGTGGCGGCATCGGTGAGCAACAGGCGCTGACCAACCGGCATGTCGCCGTCGCCGCCGCCGCGTCTACGGTCACACGTGCGCTGGAGCCATTTTTAAACCCGGCACTTTACGAGGCGAGCGGTCCCGCCTACGACACGATCACCGTGGTCGCGCACTCGGGCGGCTGCGTCGTCTCGTTTGAGGCGCTTGCTTCTGAGCAGATTCAGGGGTGGTGCGCCGCTGCCGGCCGGCGGATAACCTGGCTGACGATCGGCAGCGGGCTCAACCTTGGCTGGCGGCTGCGTGCCCGGCGCAAGGCGCGGGACATCGCCTTCTGGAGCCGCCGCATCGATGGCCATGTGAACTGGATCAACATCTACGCCCGATACGACCCGGTGTCACAGGGTGAGCCGCCGCCAGAGCTGGTGCGGGCGCTCACCGGCGCAGACCCTGCGCCCTGGCAGCGGGTACGAACTGCGAACGATGACTGGCCTCTGACCGATCACACTTCCTACTGGGCAAACCGTGAAGAGGTCATCGCCCGGATCGTCCATGCCGTCGCCTGTTCGCGCCTCGGGCGGGAGCCCCTCGGGCAGGTGGACGGCGACCCCGACGCCGAAAGCCTGATCGACCGCACCGCGTCCGGCGTTGCCGAGCGTGAAGGCCGGACCCACCGCCGTAGCGTCAGCCTCAAACGGGCGCGGACACTCGTCGCGGGCGCTATAGTCGCAGCGGCTCTGCTGGTTTTTCGCACTACCGTGCATTCGCTCGGTGAGGCACTCGTAAAGGGACTCGGCCTGTCGTGGCCGCAACAGGGAGTCTTGCATAGGCTGGCGGAAAACCTGCCGCACCGGGTCGGAAGTCTGCCCGTCCATGACATGGCCGAATGGATCGTCGGCGCACTGCTTCTGCTCTACGCAGTAATCGGCATGGCGCTGCTTGCGGGTCTGGGGAACGAGATCATCTCATGGCGCCGCACGGAGCGGGACGATCGGTAGCCGCCCCACGCGGCGGCAGAGCCGCCGGACGAGCCTCAGCGCTCGCCTTCACCGAGATAAAGCCCGAGCACACCGCCGAACTCACGGAGCGCCTGCCTCGCCGCTCCAACCTCGTGTCCCTTCGCGTGTGCCTTCTCGATCTGCTCGGTCAGGCTGGTCAGCGTGGCGATCGCAGCCGGCGTGTCGAAGTCGTTGTCCATGGCGGTAAAAAACCGGTCGCCGATTGCGCCCACTTCGAGCGCGTCACCCGATCCGCTCGGGGGAAGCGCTATCGCGCTGCGCATTCGCTGCGCCAGCACCTCGCTGCGGGCGACATCCTTCTCGTCATACAGCAGCACATCGCGATAGTGCGTGCCGAGCAAATAGAGGCGGACGCCATCGCTGGAGTAGGAGGGCATCAGTTCGGAGACCTGCACCATATTCTTCAGCGACTTGCTCATCTTCTCGCCGTTGATGTGCAGCATGCCGATGTGCGCCCATGCCTTTACTACCGGGCCGTGGCCGAGGAAGGTTTCCGACTGCGCGATCTCACTCTCGTGATGGGGGAAAACGAGGTCGCCGCCGCCGCCGTGAATCGTGATCGAGTCGCCCAGGTAGCGGAGCGCCATAGCGCTGCACTCGATGTGCCAGCCAGGGCGGCCCTCTCCCCATGGGCTGGTCCAGTGCGGCTCGCCGGGGAGCGAGCGTTGCCAGAGAGTGAAGTCGCGGCGGTTCTGCTTCAGCGCGTGCAGCCGTTCCGGCTCGGTGTCGGAGATCAGATTATCGCCCTGGCGCCGGCTCAACTTGCCGAACGCGGGGAAAGCTGCCGCGCGGAAGAAGACGTGCCCGTCCACGGCGTAGGCGGCGCCCTGGGCCACGAGCTTCTGCGCCATGGCAATCATGTACGGGATCTCTTCGGTGGCACGCGGGTTGTAGGTTGGCGGCAGGACGTTTACCAGCGACATCTCGTGCTCGTAGATGGCGACGTTGTCGGTCACGACCTTTGTGGTCGTCTGGCCCAGTTCCGCCGCCTTGCG
Source organism: Dehalococcoidia bacterium (assembly GCA_038240805.1). GTDB lineage: Bacteria > Chloroflexota > Dehalococcoidia > CAUJGQ01 > CAUJGQ01 > JBBRGK01. Next base: position 2,926 of record JBBRGK010000410.1, read on the forward strand.
AATCACGTCGTCGTCAACGTCCGTGATGTTTTGTACGTGGGTGACCGCGTGGCCGCGGAACTCAAGATAGCGGCGCATTGCGTCGATGGAAACGTAGAGGAAGGCGTGACCCAGGTGGCCGACATCATAAGGCGTAATGCCGCAAACGTAGATCGTCACCGGCGCCTCGGGGGCGATGTCGATCATGCCGGCGGTGCGGGTGTCATAGACATGCATGCTCGAGGTACCTCATTTGACTACAGTTCTGACGGGCCGAGAGACAGTGGGGAAGTGTGGCGCAACGGGGATTATCGATCTTCCGTAGCGTAGGCGGCGCCGCCCGCGAAGTCAAAACGAGAGGGAATAGGTCAGACCGTCACGGCCAGCGGCGCGGCGAAGCGGCGTAGAACCGTCAGTATCCGCCGGCGCCGCGCTGCTCAAAGGCGGAGTCGAGATTACGCCCGCGGTATTCGGCATCATCGTCAGTACGGTGGAAAGCGCGGCTTTACACCCCTGTCGCGCTGAAGCTGCCCGTACCCGGCACACAGAGGAAGAGGCTCTGCGGCGGATTCACCGTCGTGAACTCTACCGGTGCATCCGGCGTGCTGAAGTAGCCGAACTGGAACACCTGCAGGGCATTGTTAAACCGGCCCGCACTGATCACTACCGTCCCCTGCACCAGTTGCACAACCACCGCTACCGGCGTGTCCGCGCCCAGGCTTACCGGTGTGACCACGGTGTTGCAGCCGGATCGTAGGGGTTGCCTGGCAGTGCTGCTGTCCGTGGCACTGGTGCTGTTCGGCGCCGGGGCGAAGTTTGCCGTGACGCTCAGGTCGCTGGCTGGAATCACAATCACGCACTGGTTCACTGTGCGCCCGTCGCAGCCGGAGCC
>JBBRGK010000411.1:0-3787 GCA_038240805.1 Dehalococcoidia bacterium
CAGCGGTTTTTCGGTATGGATGGCGTCGAGCTGGTGCTCACCCCCGAGGCGATGGTGGCCTGCGCTGATGAAGCTATTCGCCATCGCACCGGCGCCCGCGGTCTGCGTACCGTGCTCGAAGATACGCTGCTTGAGACGATGTACGAGATTCCCTCACGCCCTGAAGTCAAGAAGTGCGTGATCAACGCCGATACCATCGTCAAGCGCCAGCGCCCGCTGCTGTTGAATCGCGCCGGGCAGGCGATTGAGTTTGAGGACAGCCAGCAACACGGTGAGACCGCGTAAGGAACCTTCCGGGGAACAGACTTGGAAGGGGCAGACGCCGGTGCGGCGTCTGCCCCTTCTGCTTTGCCTCTCGCCTGGCTAGCGATAGGCGGCCAATAGCGCGCCGGAAGTACCCATCCACAGGACAAGGCAGGCCAGCAGCGGCGCGTCGCGCACGATTAGCTCGTCCGGAGCGCCTCCTGCCCCGCGCCTGTGCACGAGGTGAAGGTAACGATAAACTCCGAAGAGCACGAATGGGATCGTCGCGGCCATCGCATGATTGTGCGGGAGGCCATCGGCACTGGTGGTGTAAAGGGCATAAACGGCCACCGTCGCCGCAGCGACAACGGCGGACAACCGGGTAAGCATCCGTACTGAGTATCGCGCGAGGCTTGGACGGGAAGACGCCGCGCCGGCGTCCATCAGCAACAGTTCGTGCCTGCGCTTGTTGATCGCGAGCAAGAGAGCTCCCAGGATCGTGCAGGTGTACAACCAGGTCGAAACTGGCACCTTTATCGCGAACGCGCCTGCGACCGCACGTAACATAAAACCGGCCGCGATGGTCAGCATGTCGACGAGCACAATGTGCTTTAGTGCGTACGTGTAGCCGAGCATCAGAGCGGCATAGGCGCCGAGTACCGCAGTAAAACTCCAGCCAAGCGGTGCTCCGAGAGCAATCCCGGTTGCGACCGCTGCGACCCCGGCAAGCTGCGCACGTCGTGGCGACAGTTCTCCAGAGGCCACCGGTCGGAGCCGCTTCTCGGGGTGGCTGCGATCACTGCATACGTCGGCAGCGTCGTTGACAAGGTACTCGCCGGCCGCTACGGCACAAAAAGCGGCGAAAGCAAGACAAGCGCGGAGCAGGAGCGGCAGCCAGGTGTCGGGTTTGCCGGGCTGCCAGACCTGGCCAGCGGTGAAGATCAGGGCGAGAAATACGACACCGTTCTTGATGAATTGGCGCGGCCGCATCGTCCGGATCACGGCGCCCGCTGGGGCCGGTCCACGGCTCAACTGCTGATGTCCGCCGTACGGCCGCCACTGACTCGTTCGAGCAGACCGGGTTCGCAGGCGAAGAGAGCGTGATCGCTGCCTGCCGCAGCGTAGACCGTCTGGAAGCGGCTGAGCGAGGAGTCAATCAGCGTCTCGAGCCTCCGGGGGTGTCCGAGTGGCGAAACGGCGCCGACACCGAAGCCGGTCAAAGAGAGAACCTCGTCACCCGTGGCCATGCGGATCCGCTTGCGTGGTACCCCAAGCAATCTCGCCACCCTGCCGCTGTCCGCTCTTCGGTCTCCGGCGATGAGAAGCAACACGGGGCGGTCATCCGCGATAAAGAGCATGCTCTTCACGATCTGGCCCAGTTCGGAGCCAACCGCATTGGCGGCGGCGGTTGCGGTATCGGAGCGCTCGCGGAAGCTCTGTACCTTCACACCTGACCCACTCGCATCCAGCGCCTGCTGCACCCGGGCCGGACCATCCTCCAGCGAGGAGCCAAAAGTATGCTCGATTGAAGGCGACTGAGAAGGTGTTTGAGAAAGTGACCGAGGGACTTCGTTCATGGGGAGATGCTAGCGGCGCGGCACAGGCAGGCGCAATGGCGCACCGAGAGGAGTGGCTTCGTCTGGCGAACGCCGGATCCGATACGCTGGCAGGCGATGGCGAAGCACCGGCTTGACCAGGTTCTTGTCCAGCGCGGTCTCTGCGTCTCGCGCGAGCAGGCGCGCAACCTGGTGGTTGGCGGCGCTGTGCTGGTGGACGGCCGTGCCGCTATTAAACCGGCGATGACGGTCGCGGATCAGGCGCAGATCCTGGTCGTGGCGCCGGCCCGGTTTGTGAGCCGCGGTGGAGAGAAACTGGATCACGCGCTGAATGTGTTCGGGATCGATGTCGCTGGCGTTATAGCCGCCGATGCCGGGGCATCCACCGGCGGCTTCACAGACTGCCTCCTGCAGCGCGGAGCCGCGCGGGTCTACGCGATCGACGTGGGCTACGGCCAGTTGGACTATCGTCTGCGGACGGATCCCCGCGTCTGCGTCATGGAGCGAACGAACGCCCGACACTTGCAGCTACTGCCGGAGCCCGTGGATCTGGCCGTGGGGGATCTGTCGTTCATCTCGTTAACGAAAGTGCTTCCCGCCGTCGCCGCGAGCCTCAGGCCCGGCGGACGCTTCGTTGTGCTCGTGAAGCCGCAGTTCGAAGCGCTCAGAGAAGAGGTGGGCAAGGGCGGTGTGATCCGGGATCCGCTGGTGCACGCGGCTGTGCTAGGTCGCTTCGCCCGCTGGCTAACAGCGGGGTCGTACCGTATTCTGGGACTTACCGTCTCCCCGATACGGGGCGCAACCGGCAACCGGGAGTTCCTCATGTACTTGCAGCCGCCGGACAGTTCCCGGTGACCTACCGCACAGTCGGTGTTCTCTATCACCCCCGGCAGCCTGAAGCGCTGCCTCTGGCTGAGCGCCTGCGGGATACCGTCCTTCATGCGGTGAAGCGCACCTGGCTCGCGCAGACCGGTGACGAAAAGGCTGTCGCCGCCCATATGCAGGACACCGATCTGCTGATCTGTATCGGCGGCGACGGCACAGTGCTCTGGGCGGCCCGCGCAGCCGTCCCGTACCCGATCCCGATCGTGAGCATTAATAAAGGGCAACTCGGCTTCCTGAGTGAACTGGGTGCAGATCACGCTCCTGAAGCCGTGCAGAAGATCCTCGACGGCGCGGGCGTAATCGAACAGCGGGCGATGGTCGAGTGTACGATGCCCCCTGCAGAGGGGTATTCGGACGATCCCGCGATCGGGCTGAACGACCTGGTTGTTGGCCGCGCTGCACCGGGTCGCCCGGTGTATCTGTCGCTTGAGGTGGATGGGGTTCACCTCGCCAGAGTTCGAGCGGACGCCATGATTGTGGCCACCGCCACCGGCAGCACCGCCTACAACCTCTCGGCGGGCGGTCCTGTCCTCATGCCTCTGTCACGGGAGTTGTTGCTTACACCGGTGGCGCCCCATCTCTCGCGTATGCGTCCGATCGTGCTTCCGCCTGATTCAGTCATTTCAATCCAGGTGGAGACCGATCATCTGGCGATCATCAGCGTTGACGGCCAGCTCGATCGGCCACTTCTGAGCGGATGCGTGGTAGAGGCCAGGCTTTCCAAACATGTTGCCCGTTTCATTCGCTTCGGGGCGCCCAGCGACTTCTTCCACAAGCTAGCAGGTCATCTGAACCTCTCCACCCGTCGAGAATAGGAGATGGCTCCGAGCCGGGACTACGCTCGGATACTATGAAACGGTCCGGGGCTTGGAAGGATCAGGTGGTTTCAGGTGCTTGTCGAACTGGACATCCGTGATCTCGCCGTCGCGGAGCATGTACGGGTGGCGTTCGCTCCGGGGCTCAATGTCATCACCGGAGAGACCGGCGCTGGCAAGAGCATCATCGTGGATGCGCTTGGGCTGCTGCTTGGTGGCCGGGCCGAGGCATCGGACGTTCGCGCCGGTGCCGCAGAAGCGCATGTGGAAGGTATTTTTCACCTTGAT
>JBBRGK010000412.1:0-3786 GCA_038240805.1 Dehalococcoidia bacterium
TGGTTGGGGCTTCGGACGATAGGCGATTTCGTCGCGCTGCCCCGCGCATCGCTGGCAGCACAGTTCGGATCGAAGGGTGAGCGTGCGTTGGATCTGGCTCACGGTGAGGATCGTGAGCCGTTGATATCACGCCGGCAGCCGGTCGAGATCAGCAAGCAGCTTGTTTTTCAGCAGCCGGTGGTCGAGGTGCAGGCGGTGCTGGCGGCAGCGCGACACCTGCTCACCCGCCTGCTCAACCATTCGGAGCGCGCTGGTCGTGTCACGCGTGGACTGGTGATCTCCCTCGCGCTGAGCAATGGCCATCGTTGGGAGCGTGTGCTCACCTTTCGAGCGCCAACGGCGAGTCATGCACGCATGCTCAACGCGCTGGCCGCCAGGTTAGACGGCACCGTCTTCCCGGCGGCGGTCGATGCGTTGACGCTCATCCTGCGCGACCTCTGCAGCGAGAGCGGGATTCAGAGCAGCTTATTTACAGCTCGGGGCAAGCAGCTGCAGGAGCTCTGGTCAGCGCTGGGGCAGCTACGGTCACGCTTTGGGTATATGCCAGTCATGAAGATCGTTGGAGTCGAGCCATGGTCGCGGATCCCCGAACGGCAGTACGCCCTGATCGACTACGAGCCCTAAACCAGCCCCGGCCGCTAGACGTGAAATGCGATTCGGAGTTGCCGGTTGCAATCAGCCAGAACGGTCGTTGGGTGCCTGTCGCCGAGATCGTGGATGTCTGGATGGTTGAGGACGACTGGTGGCGGGCGCCTGCAGCACGCCGTTATCTCCACTTGATGCTCGCCGATGGCCGGTCGATGACGATCTTTGAGGACCTGATCGCCGGAGGCTGGTACCTGCAGTACTACCGGTTCCAGGCAGGCTCGGAGTTGTAGGTGTTCCGTTCATAGACGCCGTCCGTGTATGGAGGCAGCAGTACAGGATGGTATGCAGCGTCCCGACCCGCAGTCGGTGCGCTGGAATCGTGACGTGGTGCTCATTCCCGGTAAAGGTCGAAGTCAAGCGCATATAGCTTCCGGTCTGCCGGGTCGTCTCGTAACCGTAGCGGCGGAGCAGCCTCGCCAGCTCGCGTCCCGCGAGATCCCGTGGTGTCAAACAGGGATAACCTCGTCCTTCACCACATGCAGCCGGATGATACGTGGGCACTCCCCCTCTTCGAAGTGGCAGGGCACAGCTCGACCATCCAGCCGTTACTGAAGCAGGTGAGGAAGCCTCGTCAGCCGAAGGCGTGTAGTGGCGCGGAGACCTGTCACCACGTGGCTGTCGTGCGCTAAGGTAATCCGAGCGACCGTCAGCGCGATCTTCGCTGCGTCGCGTGGTGGCTGCGTGTGCGTCGAGTTCTGCTTATCCTTGCGTTCGTCCTCGGCGTTCTTGTGGCGTCCATCGCCGTGCTGGTGATGATGGTCGCCCTGCACCTGCGCGATCAGCGAGCGCGGAAAGAGGCCCTGTTCCCGTTCTATGACCCGCCGACACCGCTCGCCGCCGGCCGTCCCGGTGACGTGATCCGCAGCGAGCCCGTCGACAACGCACCTGCCGGTGTCACCGCCCTGCGGGTGCTCTACCACTCCACCAGCAATCAGAACCGCGATCTCGCTGTTTCCGCACTGGTTGTGATCCCGAACGGCCCCGCGCCGGCAGGCGGCTTCCCCGTTGTCACGCTCGCACATGGCACGGTCGGCAACGCGCGGATCTGTGCGCCGTCACTTGAACCGTTCGAGGATCGGCTGACTCAAGCCTCGTTTTATAAGCTGATGGTGTCCTTCTTTACCGATGCCGGCTACGCGGTGGCGGCGACAGACTACCTGGGGCTGGGCACGCCCGGTGTCAGCCCGTACCTGGTCGGCGAAGACGCAGGCCGTAACGTGCTGGACGCCGCACGCATGATCCGTCGGCTGCCTGGCCTGTCGCTTTCTGAGACGACCTTCATATGGGGGCATTCGCAGGGCGGGCAGGCCGCGGCCTTCGCCGGTCAACTGGCACCCACCTACGCGCCCGAGCTGCAGATCCTTGGCGTTGTCGCCGGTTCACCCGCGGCCGAGCTAGGACTGCTCGCCGACGCGGCCTCCGCCGTGACCAAACGGTCGCCGCTTACCGGGCTGATAGTGATGATCGTGCGTGCCTGGAGCGTCGCCTATCCCAATGCGAGGGCAGACATGGTGCTGACAGCACGCGCCATCGATCGGATGCGGATCGTCGACACGGTTTGCGTGGAAGGCGATCTGCTGGCATTCTTGCTGCGGCCGGCATCGGACTACATCAAACCAAACGGTGTGAAAGCAGCACCCTGGCCGGCGCTGATCGCGGCCAATACGCCCGGTGCAACGAAAACGTTGGCGCCGATGCTCATATTCCAGGGCGGCTCCGACCCGCTGATCCGGTCGCAGTTCACCGAGACGTTCGTACAACGGCTGTGCGCCGTCGGTGACACGGTTGCGTTCAACCAGTACGCCGGGCAGGGTCATCTGAGCGTCATCGCGCCCTCGATGCCCGATACCCTCGCCTGGATGACCGGCCGCACGCAGGGCGCGCCGCCGCAGACGGCCTGCCAGGCAGTACCTTAAAAGTTTCGGCTATTGCGCAATTCTGCTGCGCAAGATGACTCGCGTGAGCCCGCACCGTACTCGCACAATGTCGCTCATGCTCACGCATACTGGCTCTACAGAGCGTTCCGCCGAGTGCATCGACCGAAGCGTAGCTTGGCACCGTCCAGACCGGTGCTCAGCACGGACGGTACGCGTAGGGGCGCGGGTTTTCCGCCTGCTCAAGGCGCTGCCGGCCACAGCGAGAGTGCGCAAGAGCCTGGAATCTTCAGCGCTATTTGGCGTCAGGATGGCCCCACCGCTACCGCGAAGACCGCCATGCGCGTCTCCTGGATACCGTCCGCCGTCCTGAGTGGCTGCAGCAGCTTCAGCACGCCTGCCTTGAACCGCTCCTGGTCCGCGGGCGCGAGAGCCTGGGTGCTCAGTTGAGCAACCGCCATTCGCTGCGCCCACCACTGCTCCTCGTCGGTAAACAGGACGCTGATATGCTCCTCGGCGGCGTACGCCACTTCAAAACCCGCAGACCGTAAGACGGTCTGCACTGCATCGGCTGACGTCAGCATGTGGCTGCCGAGAGCTGGCAGTACGCCGCCGTAGGCTTCGAGCAGCCTGGTCTGCTGCCTCGCCACGTCACCTGGCGGTCCCCAGGTGCTCACGGCTAATCGTCCGCCGGGACGCAGCATGCGGCGCATCTCGCCGAGGGCACCCTGGAGATTGGGTATGAACCACAGAGCGAAGCCACAGGTAACTCGGTCAAACGACGAATCCTCAAAGAGCAACGCTTCGGCGTTCATCAGACGCACTTCAGCTTGCGTCATACCACGTCGGCTGATTTCAGCAGCCGTGCTGGCCACCATCGGCTCGGCCATGTCGATACCGATAACGCTCCCGCTGCTCCCGACTCGTTCGGCCGCGGGAAAAAGCACCGCGCCGGTACCAGTGGCGATGTCCAGGAGGCGGGCGCCTGTCGGGATGTCTGCCAGGTCCACGAGCCTCCTACCACATATTGGGAAGATGGGATGGTAGTTGTAGACATCAGCGGACTTTCCGAACGTCTCAGCGACCAGTTGCAATTTTGACGGGGCTTCATCTACCACAGTGGAACATCTCGTGCCGAATCGTCGTGTGTGACGGTAATTTGCATGTCACCTCACAGAGTATCCCTTCAGGGAAGTGATCTGGTGCTGGGGGCAGGGCCACATCGCCTGGTTCTCATTCGCTGGCCGGCTGTACCGGCGCCTGG
>JBBRGK010000413.1:0-3784 GCA_038240805.1 Dehalococcoidia bacterium
CGAGACGGCGCTCTACTATCGCCACGCGTTGGCGAACGGGCTCTACGCAGACCAGGCCGCGCTGGCAGCGGCGCTCGGGCTTAACAAGAGCACCGTGGGGCGGACGCTGTCTATTCTCGACCTGCCGACCGAGTTGCTCGACAAGGTCGCCGATCGCCGTGCGATCTCAGCCGCGCAGGCAGCGAAGTTCATGACGCTCTGGAATGACCTGGAGCATCAGGCGGTCGTCCAGATCACGCTTTCGATGTTGCCGAAGGCCAATGCTGCCACAACATTCAAAGCGGTGTTCGCAGCCGTCGATTCGTCGACGTCCGAAAACGAGTTGCGGACAGTTGATGGCGTCACCTTGGGCACGCTTCGCGTGACCAAGGCGGGATTGAAGATCGAGCTGAGCGTCACCGCCGACGATGTCGAAGCAGATGATATCGTGGCCTCGATCCGCGAGCGGATCCTCGCACTCCGCACCCGCGACTAGTCGACGGCGGGCGGTTGCGCGCGCGCAACCGCCTCTGCCGACCAATGCAAGGTCAGCCAGAAACACAACAGAACACGTCGAAGTATACTAATGAAGGCAGGTTGCAGAGGTAGTAAGTTGTGGGTGCGCGATAAAGTATTCTCCATTTAGGCCCCTGCAGAGCCTAGTTGGTGAATAATCTGACCCACAACTTCCTGACGCAATATTAGTGAGCGAGGGGAGGAAACGTGGCCAAAGTCATACTGTCGTTGTCCTCCCGTGAGGCAACCCGCCGAGAGATTGAGATCGTCCTTAAACATGCACGCAGCGAGACGCATGCTCGATCGAAGGCCGAGCATCGTCGACAGGCGGAAGCCGAGACACTTATCGCAGATGCGAAGAAAGTCGCTGCGGCAATACGTAAATCGGTGCGTGAGCAAGCATCCGCTCGGATCTGGATCGGCGGCAACGGTGGACGCGGCGCTGGCGGCCGAGAAGTGCCACACGACAGCCAGTATGAAATCGCTGCTGGTTTTGCGATCAGAAAGCCGTCGGCGCGCGGTCGGGACGGCTTGTCGTCATTCCACTTCAAATGGACTTCCCGTGGCTATAGCAGTCCCGACACGAAACGAACGCGACCCTACAAGGCCGGCGAAGCGCGTCACCACATCCGTTACGTCATTCGCCTCGCGGCCCGGGAGGTCAGCTCAAAGGGCGGCCTGGCATCGAATATCAGCGACGATCCGGACAAGCTGGCGGCATTCTTCGACATCGTCGAGGAACTCGAGACCCATGACCGCGTCAACGCGAACGTCTATTGCTCGATCGTCGTGTCGCTGCCGCACGAACTCACGGCAGATCAGCGCGCCGAACTCTTCGCTGCCATCTGTGCGGTTCTGGGCCGGTACGACCTGCCCTATTGCGGCGCTAATCACCTGCCCGATCCGGAGGGAGATCAGCGCAATTTTCATGGCCATATCGTCGCGAGCCTGCGGCCGTTCCGGATAGCCGGTGACGGCGCTTACGAATTCTCGGACACGAAGTCGTCGGACCTGAACGATGCCAGCTTCATCGTCGAGTTCCGCGCAGAGGCGGCCGAACTGATGAACCTGGCCATGGCAAAGGCGGGACACCCGCGCCGCATTACGGCGCTGAGCGACGCGGACCGGGGTTTTGCCCCACGAACCAAAGCGAGCGGCAAGGACGGGATCGGCAAGAAGAGTGTGGAACGCCGGGCGGCAAAGCTCGAAAGCCTGCGGGCAGCTCGAGTTCAAATCATTAAGGACCGCGGCGCTCTGGTCGCCTTAAGCGACCGGTTGGCAGGGTTCGGCCGTGGCAAAATCGCCAAGTTCGAAGCGCGAATTTACGAGATGGCGCGTTGCATCGAGGCTAATCTGCCCGCGACCTATATCGTGCTCTCAGACGACCTCGCCGCTGCCATGGCCGCAAAGCTGACCACGGCGCGGGCGCGCCTCAATGACGCGAGCGTCAGGCTCTCCAGGCAGCAAAGGAAGGTCGTCGCGCGATATGCTGCGAGTATGGGCGGCGCTAACCGCGATCGCGTCTCGCCTCCAGCCACGCAATCAAGCGCAGCCTCTGCACATGCGCAAATCATCGGGGCGGCCCCTGCCGCGCCCGCACCCATCCCGGCGCCGCTAAGCGTCGAGATCGAGCACGTCACCCCGCCTGGCGCGAACCAGGCTCCCTCCAACCCAACCGGCGCCACCGCGTCAACTAAAGGACCGACAAATGAACAAATCCCCGATTACGCCCTACTCGACCGCGTGCGCCGGGTCATCGTCGCCATACAAAAGCGTGACCCTGCTGAAGTTGCCGGAGCACATGCAGCCCGATCCCATTCTAGCGTGCGCAAGCTGTCCGGCATCAATCTGGTACAGCACACCAAAAATTTTACGGTGCAACTGCCCGACGCTCCAGTCGATCTCATGGGAAACCGGGGACGACCCGATCCTGCTGTGCGACGGCCGCGAGATGGCGATCGCCCAATTGATGATGGAACGGTAGGGATGCAGCCGGCGGAGCTCGCGTCGAGAGTTCCACCCCACGGGATCTCGACTTCGCTTGGCGGTGAAGCCTCCGTACCCGCAGCCCAACTCGCACCAGCCGGTTCATCCCCGCCACTTGCAAAAGGCCCTGCCCCGACACCGTCGCCACTCTCAACTGCTGCCGCGCAGGTGACCTCTCCTCCAACGCCACAGCTCTATAGTGGGGCCGACCTTCCGACAACTGGCACTGAGCGCCCGGTTGCGCGCGCGCAACCGGGTCAGGTTTCGGTAAGGCACGTCCCAGATCGTGGGGCACATACCTCTGATGCCGACAATCGGTTACCGGATAACGCGTCGCCGTCCGCCTCCTCGCCGGCTGCTACTCCGGCACCACCTGCCCTGCCCCCCAGGCCCCTTCCCGATCACCGGCAGGACCCGGCCCGCGTCGCCCAGATCGCGGTCTGCGTGCAGCAAATTCGAGAAGGCGACCTGTTGCCGCTGATCATGCGCAACGGCGCGCTCGCGCTCGACCCGGCTTGCCTGTCGGTTCCGGAATTGAAACTCATCGACCGGTTCGACGGCGACCCTGACATTCAGGCCGCATACCGTGAGTCCCGGGAATTGATGAAGACGCGACTGGCAGCGGCATTCGGCAGAGCAGGCCCATCGCCGTTCGAGCCGGGCGACGATCCTGGCGTGCGGAGCGGCTCGCTGACAAAGGATCTCGACCGGGCGTATCGGCTCGCGGCTCGTGATCATGACGTAATTCTGATGGTAGCGGCGGGCTGGCGCGACCGGCGCGATCGTGATCGGCGGGAAGAAAAGGCTGCCCTCAAGGCAGCTCAGATCGCGCGGAAACGAGCAACTGCTGTCGCCGAGACTTCGCAGGATTTTTATGCGACGTATCATGCGGATTTGAGCATTAGAGAATCTTTGAACGCCCATCAGACGATTGAGAAAATCCTCGAACCAATCGCGGCGGGCGTGCTGGGCATTAGTCGTGGCCCTGGATATTTCCGCTTCCACGCCTCGAATAACCGATTGCAACGTGCAGCTCAGTCGGTGCTGGACCTGCCGCAGGGTCACAAACTGTTCGAGGGACTTTGCGCAAAGATAGAAGCGGATCCAGAACTAGGGACTACGTTGCCGGTTTGCTGGCTCTCTGACGAAATCACCGTCGTGACTGAGTTCACCAGCGACAAGGACATCAGTGACTGGATCGACAGGCGAGGAGATTGGGAGCGCGATTAATCGTATCGACGTTCGGGATCGCAGCATGGACGCGCCCCGACAAGAGATGAGGCATTAGTAATTTGAAGGTCAG
>JBBRGK010000414.1:0-3780 GCA_038240805.1 Dehalococcoidia bacterium
CTGTAGTCCACCGTAAGGGTCAGATCGTCGGCTTTCCCCGCGGCGCTCAGGTCACAACGCAGCTCAACATCCACAAGAAATCGCTGCCCCAGGTCCCGTTCAGCAGGGAGGGTGCCGTGGTAGCCGAAAAAGTGCATGCCCTCAAGCAGAATCGTGTCTTCAGTCAAAGTCGTTCTCCGATCACGCGAATCTCGTACCGGCTCCGATAAGTCGGGCAACCGGATCAGTCCCCCGTATAGCCACGGTTAGGTGAAGGGTTGACCGCGCCAGCCTCCTGTATCCTCGTATCCTACCAGGGTCTTTTCATAGTTCTATAGGCGGATATGTGCTATGTCAACGATGGGCATGTGCGGCAAAGAGCGGCACGGCGGTCGGAGGTAGGGGCATGGCCATGGAGCGTGGAGACCCGGTGAGCGTGATTCCCTCGTTGCTCGCCGCGCTGGCGCAGGTGCCGGACCAGCGGCACTTCCGTGGGCGACGGTATAGCCAGGCGGCGATGTTGACCTTCGCCGTGTGCGCCATGCTCTGCGGGTCGCTGAGTCTGTACGCGATCGCCCAATGGGGGCGCGAGCACGACGCGGCGGCCATCCGGGCCGCGCTTGGGATCAGGCGCAGCACAACGCCGAGCGTCGCGACGCTGTTTCGGCTGTTTCGTGACCTGGACATCGCGGCCTTTGAGGCGACGCTGATCGGCTGGCTGCTCGCCGAGGGCTTGTCCGCAACGGATGCCATCGCGCTCGACGGCAAAACGCTGCGGGGCATCCACGGCGAAACGGTGCCGGGCGTCCATCTGGTCGCCGCCTATGCGCACGAGCGTGGCTGTGTGCTGGTGCAAAAAGGGGGACGTCGCGCGAGGGCGAGTTGACGCTGGCACCGACGGTGGTGGCGCAGCTCGAGCTGCGCGACCGGGTGGTGACCGGGGATGCCCAGTTCTGCCAGCGGGAGCTGAGTGCCCAGGTGGTGGGGCAAGGTGGCGACTACTTCTGGGTCGTGAAGGAGAATCAGCCCACCCTGCTGGAGGATCTACGCACGTTGTTCGACGAGCCGCCCGTGGGGGAGGCAATGCCGGCCGACCTGCGCTTTGGGCGGCATGGAGACCGCAAGGAACTGCGGCTGCTGCGCTGCTCGCTGGCGCTGGTGGGCTACACTGACTGGCCACACCTTGGCTATGCCTGTACGGTCCAGCGCGTCGTGACGCGGAAGGGCAAGACGACCTACGAGCAACAATATGCAGTAAGCAGCCTGACGCCCGCGCGGGCCGACGCGGCGCGGCTGCAACGGGTGTGGCGCGGGCACTGGGGCATCGAGAACAAACTCCACTGGGTGCGGGATGAGACATTTGGTGAGGATGCGAGCCAGATCCGCACCGGCAATGCGCCGCAGGCGCTGGCGGCGGTCAGGAACACGGTGATCGGGGTGCTACGCGGTGCCGGGCATGACAACCTGGCTGCCGCACTGAGGACCTATGCCGGTCAGCCCTTCCAGGCACTCGCTTTGCTAGGGCTACTATGAAAAGACCCTGGGGTGCCGGTGGTCTGAAGGCATTTCAGGCGAGCGGAAGCCGTATACTGATTCGCATCGGAACTAGCTTTGCGGAGCAGGGCTGGGTGCGGATTCCTACCCCGCCCCTGCTACCAGGAGCGTAGCATTGCAGTCCATGCGTGGCTCCAGCATTGCCTTGCCGCGCACGCCGCTGCTTGGGCGCGTAGCTGAGCTGGCCACACTTCGCGAGCTGCTCCAACGCGACGACGTGGGACTGCTGACCCTCACCGGTCCCGGCGGCTCGGGCAAGACACGGCTCGCGCTTGAGCTGGCAGCACACCTGAGCAATGCCTTTGCCGATGGGGTCAGTTTCGTTTCGCTGGTCCCGATCACCGATCCTGAGCTCGTTGCGGACGCCATCGCCCGGTCGCTCGACCTGCACGAAGTGCTCGATCGCTCTACTCCGGACAGGGTTTTGGCCTACCTCAAGCCACGGCAGACGCTACTGGTGCTCGACAACTTCGAGCAGGTGCTCTCTGCTGCGCCGCTGGTCGCCACGTTACTTGCGCACTGTCCCGACCTGAGAATTGTCGTCACGAGCAGGGCGCGGCTTCGTGTATCGGGGGAGCATGAGTTCCCGGTGTCGCCACTGGCGCTGCCGGATCCTGCTGCAGAGCCGGCGTCTGCTGAAATGCTGTCGGGCTACGCCGCGATTGAGCTATTCTGCCGCCGTGCAGCGGCCGCCCGCCCCGGCTTCGCGCCTGCTAACAGCGAACTGCCGGACATCGCCGAGATCTGCCGCCGGCTCGACGGATTACCGCTGGCGATCGAGCTTGCTGCCGCCCGTATGCGGCTCCTTTCTCCGCGGGCGCTGCTGACCCGGCTGGAGGAGCACCGTTTGCGGCTGCTGACCGGCGGTCCACGGGATCTTCCGGCGCGTCAGCGGGCGCTACGCGACACGATCGGCTGGAGCTATGACCTGCTGGAACCAGATGAACAACGCCTCTTTCGGCGGCTGGCCGTATTCGTGGGTGGGTGCAGTGCCTCGGCGGCGGTGGCGGTCTGTCTCGAACCAGGACGCAGCGAAGATGACGCGTTCGATGCGCTGGCGGCGTTGGCGGAGAAGAGCCTGCTCTACGTTCAGGCGGAGGCCGATGGCGAGCCTCGCTTCCTGCTGCTGGAGACGATCCGCGAGTTCGCCGTTGAGCTGCTGGATGGGAGCGGTGAAGCACCACTCATTCGCCGGCAGCACGCGGCCTGTTTTCTCGCCGTCGCTGAAGAGGCCGAGCCGGGCCTCCTGGGTGTCGGTCAGCTTGTCTGGCTGGCGCGCTTAACCCGCGAATTGGACAACTTGCGTGCAGCCTTTGCCTGGAGTATTTCCGAGATTGGCGACCCCGAGACAGCGTTGCGGCTGGCGGGGGCGCTGATCGCCTACTGGTGGATCGGCGGCCGGCTGGCCGAAGGGCGAAGCTGGGCTGAACAAGCGCTGGCCGCCGCACCCGATGCCTCGGAGATGCTGCGCGGCAAAGCCGTCCTGGGAGCTGGCTGGCTCGCTTTTCGGCAGGGGGACATTCTGCCGGCAAAACGGTACTTCCAGCAGTGCATCGACCTGCTTAACGGCCAGGAGAGCGGCTGGTACGCGGCCTGGGCGTTCAGCGGCCTGGCGCGGACCGAGGATGCGCACGAACAGGCGATGCTGTCGGGCGAAGAGAGCTTGAGCCGCTTCCGGCAGCTCAACGATCCGTGGGGCATGGCGTTTGCGCTCTATTCGCTTGCATTTCGGGCACAGGCGGCGGGCGATCTGCCACAGGCGGAAGCGCTGTTTCGCGATAGCCTGGAACGATTCCGCGAGTTGGGCGACAGACGGGGCAGCGGCCTCGCGCTGCTCGGTCTCGGTGCCATCGCGCAGCGCCGGCAAGAGGTCGCGCGCGCTGCTGCGCTGCTTGAGGAAGGGCTGGCGCTGTTTCAAGTACTGCAAGACCGCGAGGCGATCGCCATCGCCCTCTACAGCCTCGGTACATTGGCTCGCGATCAGGGAGACTACGAGCGCGGGGCACGGTTGCTTGGCGCTGCCAGCGCCCTGCGCGAGGCGATCGGGGCACTGCCGCTCGCGGAGCAGCTGGCGGCCTCCGGGCGCAACGTGCCACGCGAGGACTCACGCAATGCCCGGTCGCTGATGGCGGCCTGGGCGGCTGGCCTCCGGATGCCACTGGAGCAGGCGATCGCCTACGCGCTCCGGCTGCCGTCGCCGGAGGACGGATCTGGCCGGGGCGGAGAGCTGTCACCGCGTGAAGTGGA
>JBBRGK010000415.1:0-3772 GCA_038240805.1 Dehalococcoidia bacterium
GGCATCGACTACGTGCATCTGCCGGCGCTCGGCGGCCTGCGCCGCCCCCGACCCGATTCCCCCAATGCAGGCTGGCGCAACGAGTCATTCCGCGGCTACGCGGACTACATGCAGGGGCCGGAGTTCCATGCAGGCGTGGAAGCGCTGCTGGAGCTTGCCGGTGGGCGACAGCTCAGCGTGATGTGCGCCGAGGCGGTACCCTGGCGCTGCCATCGCTCTCTGCTCTCCGACGCGCTCACGGTACGCGGCGTGTCAGTGCGCCACATTACTGGCCCCGGTTCGGCGCAGCCACACCGCATTACGCCCTGGGCCCACGTCAATGGCACGACGATTCGCTACCCGCCCGAGGCGACGCAGGTGCCACTGCAGCCGTAGCAGCTTCGGCCCTGCTCTACCCCTGGCCATGTCCCGGGGTCTGGCCCTGATATGAGGCCGTGTGCGCGGCCGCAGCGGCATTGTCCGGCAGGGCCGCGTCGGGAGCGACGGAGCGCTCTAACGCGTCACGGACGAGGTCAGGGAGCGGTGCAGGCTTGCCGAACTCGTCCAACCAGACCTGGGACGAGGTGCCCTCTGCCACATTCCTGCCGTCGCTCAGCCGGACGACTCTATAAGCGAGCACGAAGCTCCGTACCCGAACCTCACGAGTCCAGGCAGTGACCTTCACCGTGTCCGGGAATACCAGCGGCGCGAGGAAACGGGCCTCGGTGGCAGCGATGGTGAAGGTAGTCGGATCCTCTGGCCGTCGGGGGCGGTGGATGACTCCGAGCTGCTGCAGATGGGCCAGCCGTGCTTGCTCGAAGTACATGAAGTAGACGGCGTTGTTCACGACCCGATCAGCATCCATATCCACGGAGCGCACCGGCGTCTCGACCATCGTCACCACATCGGTCATCGGAAGCTCCTTGCACATCGCCGGTCATGAAGTACGCCGGAACCAGGACGAAGCAGCGCTCATAATCGTGCTGCACGCGGTTCTTGGCCGCAGCTATGGTACAGGAGCTGCTCAGGGATGATGACCTGCACGCCGGCGTATTGACATGGTGCGGCATAGACCTACGATGGAGGTGCAGCGGGTGCTGTGGACGCGAGCGAGGCGCTGCCATGGGAGCACGATCGCGGTAACTGGTCAGCCGATTCCGCCCATACTCGTGTCATTGCCGGCGCAGCTTCTGGTCTGGATCCTCGGGCCTGACATCGCCTGCTTCGGCAGCGGTCGGCAGCACATACTGTCGTCGCTGATCAGGGCAATTTCCGTTCGATAGTGCAGCCTCTGACTGAAGTGACCAGCTGAAGGCGCCGTAGATAGCGGGCTACGTGAGTGCAGGTAGCGGACGCCGGGGAGAAGAGCCTCGTGACGACATTCAGCTACGTCATCCTCGGTGGTGGCATGGTCGCTGGTTATGCGGCGAAGGAGCTCGTCGCACGGGGGCTTCGCGCCGGCGAGCTCTGCATCGTCTCCGCGGACAGTGCACCACCGTACGAGCGGCCGCCGCTCTCGAAGGGATTCCTGGCAGAGCGCGAGACTGAGGATAGCATCTTCATCAACGACGCCGCGTTCTACCGCGAGCACAGCATCAAGCTAAGGCTGAACACACCGGTCGAACGGATCGAGCCACAGCAGAAGCGTCTGCGCACACGTGACGGCGAGGAGATCGGTTTTGAGAAGCTGCTCATCGCAACGGGGTCCCACGTCCGCACGCTGACCATCCCCGGAGCCAATCTGGACGGCATCTGTTACCTGCGCACGCTCGATGACGCGAAGCACATCCTGACGCAACAGAGTGGCGCCCGGCGGGCTGCTGTAATCGGCGGCGGCTTCATCGGCATGGAAGTCGCGTCGGTGCTGGCACAGCGGGGCATGGAAACCCGGCTCATCTTTCCCGAGGAGCGCGTGTGGAAGCGCTTCTTCACACCGGTGATGTCCGCTTTTTTCGAGCGGTACTACCAGGAGCATGGCATCACGCTCGTGCCGCAGACGCACGTCGTGGCTATCGCCGGCGACCGTCGGGTCGCGGGCGTCGAGCTCGACTCAGGAGCGACGCTGCCGGTTGATCTTGTCGTGGCAGGCATCGGCGTTCTCCCGGGCATCGAGTCGCTGACCGCATCTGGTATCGATGTCGATAACGGTGTCATTGTCAACGAGTACCTGGAGACCAGCACCTCGGGCGTCTACGCTGCGGGCGATGTGGCGAACTACTACGATGTTTTGTTCGAGAAGCGCCGGCGGGTGGAACACTGGGACAACGCCGTCGAACAGGGCAAGCACGCTGCGCGGCTGCTCACAGGCGAGCGCAAGCCGTTTGTACACGTTCCCTACTTCTTCTCGAACGTGTTCGACCTGATGTATGAATTCTGGGGCGATGCGGAGGGAGCAGACCAGGTCAGCTACCGCGGCGACGTGGATAGCGGGCGGTTCAGCGCCTGGTGGACGAAGGAAGGACGGCTCATCGCGGCGTTCGTGCTGAACCGCCCGGACGAGGAGCGGGACCTGGCCCCACAGTGGATCGCGAACCGACAGCACATCACCCCCGCACAGGTGGAGAACACGGCGCATCCCCTGCGCGAGACAATGGGGCGGTGATGCTATAGGGCACCTGAGTTTTCCGGTCTGGCTCCGCGCCACGCACATCCTCAATGTCCTGTTCCTCACCCTGCTCATGCGCAGCGGACTCGAGATCCTGAGTTCCCACCCTCGGCTCTACTGGAACGACGATTGTCGCCCCGGCAGCGAGTGGATCAAGTTCACGAGCAAGTCGCCCACACCGGGCGAAGTCTGGACAGGCCGCGACGAGGAGGTTTCGTTCCCCTCATGGCTGGCACTGCCCGGGCATCGCAGCCTGGGTCTGGGTAGACACTGGCATTTCTTCAGCGTGGCCGCCTGGATTGCGACGGGGCTCGGCTACGTCATCTTGCTGTTCACGATGGACGAGTGGCGGCGGCTGATTCCAACGACAATCGCGGTCTTCCCACACGCATGGCAGGCGCTGCGGACCTATCTGGACCTCCGGCTCCCACCCGGCGATCCCTACAACGCCCTCCAGCAGTTGAGCTATGCCGCCGTCATTTTTCTGTTGGCCCCGTTCTCGGTAGCAACCGGGGCGGCGATGTCACCCGCCCTCGCCGGGCGGTTCCCCTGGTATACCAGGCTCTTCGGGGGCCGCCAGGCGGCTCGCAGCCTCCATTTCCTCAGCCTGCTCGCCTTTGTCGCTTTCACCATCGGCCATACGGCCATGGTCGTGGCACATGGGCTCCCCCAGGATTGGGGGAAGATCGTGCTCGGAGTCTCTGAGGGACACCGGGTCCAGGCCGTCATCGTCGGGATCGCCGGTCTCGCAATCATCATCGTGATCCATGTCCTGGCAACGTGGCATTCGCTTCGGTCCCCCCGGCGTGTCCAGCACCTGCTGCAGGTTGTCGATCCGCTCCGACGCCTGCTCTTTCACCACCTCAGCTCGAAGCAGGCGTATCGACGCAGCGACATCTCGGCCTATTTCTGGATCAGCGGCCTGCCGCCCGCGGACCCCACATACGAGGCGCTGGCTCGAGACCGGTTCGCTCAGTGGCAACTTGAGGTCGGTGGCCTGGTCGAACAGCCGCTACGGCTTTCACTCGCCGACCTGCAGCAGATGCCGCAGCAGTCGCAGATCACGAAGCACGTCTGCATCCAGGGCTGGACGAGCATTGCTGAATGGACAGGGGTGCCGCTGCGCCACATTCTTGAGCAGTGCCGGCCGTTGCCTTCGGCGCGCTATGCCGTCTTCCACGCGCTGGA
>JBBRGK010000416.1:0-3769 GCA_038240805.1 Dehalococcoidia bacterium
CTGCTCCAAAGAGGAGTACGACGATGTGATCAGGCAGGTCGTCAAATTCCTTGAGGGCCGCACTGACGAGGTCGTCGACGAACTCACTCAACAGATGACCGCGTCTGCGGACGAATACGACTTCGAACGCGCCGCGATGTACCGGGACCAGATCAAAGCGGTCGAGCGGGTGATGGAACGCCAGCAGATGGCTACCACCACGCCGGTCGATATGGATGTGTTCGGCGTGGCGCGCTCCGATGATGAGGCCTGTGTCCAGGTGTTTTTCGTACGCGGCACAAAGGTCATCGGGCGTGATCATTTTGAGCTGCAGGGCACAAGGGACGAGACCGACGCACGGGTGCTCGCCAGTTTCATCGAGCAGTTCTACGGCTCGGCCGTGTACGTGCCTCGCGACGTGCTCCTGCCATCGCTCCCCGATGATCACGATCTGCTGCAAGGCTGGTTGAGCGATAAGCGTGGCAAGCCGGTACGCGTCAGCACCCCGCAGCGTGGCGAAAAGAAGGCACTCGTCGGGCTCGCCAATGAGAACGCTCGCGAGACGTTGGATATGCTGCGCGTAAAGTGGCTGGCGGACAAGGGCAAGACGGGCGCGGCGCTCGAAGAGCTTCGTGATGAACTCGACCTGCCGTCCATTCCGCGCCGAATCGAGTGTTACGACATCTCGCACACCCAGGGCACCAACCAGGTTGCATCCATGGTGGTGTTCATTGACGGCCACTCGCGTCCGGCGGAATACCGTCGCTTCAAAATCAAGCACAACGAGGGGAACAACGACGTGCTGAGCATGGCGGAAGTGCTGCAGCGCCGCTTCAAGCGGGCGAAGCAGGCACAGGAGACGGAGAGATCGGGTGCCGATGGCGGTTGGGGCGAACTGCCCGATCTGCTACTGATCGACGGCGGCAGACCGCAACTTGGCGCCGCCCTTGACGTGCTACGGGATCTGGGCCTGAGCGAGGTACCGGCGGCAGGCCTTGCCAAAGAAAACGAAGAGATCTTCGTCTCCGACACAGCCAGTCCAACGATTCTGCCGCGTACTTCACAGGCGCTGTACCTGATCCAGCGCATCCGCGACGAGGCGCACCGCTTTGCGATCACGTTTCACCGCCAGGTTCGCAGCAAGACCGGCTTTACCTCCGCGCTGGACGGGATTCCGGGCATCGGCCCCCAACGCCGGCGGGCGCTGATTCAGAAGTTTGGCTCAGTTCGAGGCATCCGCGACGCATCGCTCGAAGAAATAGCGGGGACCGAAGGGATCACCCGTAGCGTGGCAGAAAAGGTCAAAGCCGCACTCTGACGTCTTGCGAATGACAATCGACCCATGGACCACATGGAAAGACCACAAAGAAAAGCGGCCGGGCGATTTACCCGGCCGCTCTCTATCAATTGCTGGACATCGGCTCGGTTAGCTCGCCGCACCGAGCTTGAGCGCATCGATCAGTTCAGACGCCTGGCTGCGGCTCAATTCGGCCGGCCGGCAGCCGTACTTTCCGCGAACTGTCTCTTCGAGGGTTCCGTCATCCATCGCCTGGGCGCCCCTGGCGATGGCGTAAATCGCCTTGACCTGCGGCTCGGTTGCCGGGCGCTCCTGCCAGTTGCCAGTTGCTAGCGGCTGGCGCTCTGGACCCGGCGCTGCCACTTCCGATGCACGACGCGCGGTCTGAGGACGACCTGCCGCGCTGCGGGTGTCGCGGATGTTCACCGGCGCATCGACGACCTTCTCCTCGCTTCCCTGCGCGAAGTCGTAGTCCTCGCAGAACTGGGTGCCGAACCCGAGCGCTGCCAGGGCGCGACCGAGAGCCTTCGTCTCCGCTTTCTCGATGAAATCTTTCCAGTCGTCGGCGGTCTCACTGCCCCAACCCGTGGACTCGGCGCCGCTCGGCAGCACGACACGCGCTCGGAAGATAGCGAAATCTCCCTCTTGCTTCTCGAGCTGGGTCTCGATCCGGGCCTCTGGATACTCTGTGCGCAGCCACAGGAGCCGCCACTTCACTTCCATGTAGTCCAGCTCGACGTTCCTCCAACTACCATCTGCGGAACGCATCCGCCGCGATAGTTTCGTCAGATACCGGCCTGGTTCAAAGCCACTGCTGGAAGCCCGACTGATCTCTGGCGCACTCTGCTCACTCACCTGCATACTCCTCACACGCTTACGCTACTCTTCGCAGCGCCACATCTCTATTATACAGAACGTTCGTTCTAAATCAAGTGGAAATAGGTATTCGCACGAGTGGATTATGAAAAGTAGCTTCAAATCTTGTTATTAAATTACTAGACAGGCTGTAATTATATGCTATAGTTTCGTCCAGTGGCGGAGGGGATGACGCCCCGTTTCTAACCAAAGGGCCGCCAGTGGAGAGGTGTTATGGACGAAGCCGTCACTCAGTTCCTTCAGTTCCTGACCGTCGAAAAGGGTGCATCTCTAAATACCGTGGCGGCGTACCGCAACGACATCCAGCAGTTTGAACTGTTCGCCGGAGGCGGCAGGCAGGCCGTCCGCAAGGTGTCATGGACGCAGGTGGATCGTTTGCGTATCCAGGAGTATCTCCGCAGCCTGCAAAGCAAGGATTACGCGGACGCCACTATCGCACGCAAGGTGGCAGCGATCAAATCCTTTTTCGGCTTTCTCCACGCTGAGGGCCTCGTTCCGTCCGACCCGACGGAGACCCTCTCGTCGCCGCGGGTGGGCAAGTCGTTGCCGAAACCGATCAGCCCCGAGGAAGTTGATGATCTTCTTGAGCAGCCGTTGCGGCGCTCGACTCCTGAGGCCAAGCGCGATAAGGCGATGCTGGAACTCCTCTACGCGACCGGCATGCGCGTCACCGAGCTCGTTTCACTCAACATCGTCGATATCTTTCTCAATGACGGCAGCGCCTACGTGCGCTGTCTCGGCAAAGGTGCGAAAGAGCGTACGGTGCCGATTCACGAGCACGCTGCGGAGTCGCTGCTCACGTATCTCCGCGACTCTCGCCGTAAACTGGTGCGGACGCCGCAGGAGAAAGCACTGTTCGTCAATCGCCGCGGCGAGCGCCTCACCAGGCAGGGTTTCTGGCTGATCCTGAAGGGATACGCGGCGTCCGCCCACATCAAATCGGGTGTGACGCCGCACACGCTCCGCCACAGCTTCGCCACGCACATGCTGCGCGGCGGCGCTCCACTGCGTCACGTCCAGGAACTGCTCGGGCATGCCAACATCTCCACCACCCAGGTCTACACGCAACTCACTAACGAGCACGTCCGTGAGGTGTACGACCGAGCGCATCCGCGGGCCGGTTGAGCGATCGGCCCACTAGTCTAGACAGGATATCCGCGGCGGGATCGTCGCGGCTTTCCTTTATTCAGCCGCGAACACCTTTGTGATACGTTCGCCCTAGGCGGCCGCGAAAAGCGCTTGATCTGCCCTCAAGCGGGCACCATATGCCACGGTTTAACTGCACTTCCCGGCGCGTGGAGGCCCCTTGAACGGGACGACGATCGAAACGGTGCTGGCACGAGAGATCCTCGATTCGCGCGGTAATCCGACTGTGGAAGTCGATGTCACCCTTCGCGGCGGGATTTCAGGCCGTGCCGCGGTCCCTTCGGGCGCCTCAACCGGCGCCTATGAGGCGGTCGAGCTACGGGACGGGGACGCGAATCGCTACGGCGGCAAGGGTGTTCTCGTCGCGATCGGTAACGTGAACGGCGAGCTCGCCGGCGTGGTCACCGGCCTTTCCGTCTTCGATCAGGGACTGGTCGATCGCGCGATGATCGATATCGACGGTACCCCAAA
>JBBRGK010000417.1:0-3745 GCA_038240805.1 Dehalococcoidia bacterium
GTGCTCTCCTTGAGCCCCTTTGCCCGCGCCGTGCGAACGAACTCCTCGTCCGAAACCTGCAGCATGGTGATGCGCATCAGCCTCGCTATGCCAGCGAGAGCGGGCACCGTAAGCGTGATCGTTGGCAAAATCGTTGCCGTACTCAGCAGGCCGTGCCAGCCTCCAACCGGCAGCCATTTCAGCTTGACAGCGAAGAACACTTGCAAAGTCGGGATGATAAGCACCACCGGGATCGCCGAGAGCACCAGCAGCAACGCTGTAATCGCCGGGTCCTGCCAATGTCCGCGACGCAAGGCCAGGTAGATGCCAATCGGAATGCCGAACCCGAAGGTCAAGAAGAATGGATACACATTCTCCTGTACCGACACCCACATCTTGGGAAATACAATTTCCGCGATTTTCCTGCCGGGCCGCCGAATGCTCTCGCCGAGGTCGCCTTTGGACAGGTTGCCCATGTAGCGGCCGTATTGGACCAGCACGTTATCGTCCAGACCCAGTTGTCGTTTGATGCGCGCCACGGTCTCGGCAGAAGCCTTGCCGCCAGTTCTGACCGTGATCGGGTCGCCGGGGGCAAACCGCCCCAGGCAAAAAGTGCCGAATGTGACGATCAGCAGCACGGGGATAGCCGCCAGGAGACGGCGGACGACGAACGGCACTACACCGGTCATGGTTGCCTCGTATCTGGTGAAGCGAACCGTGGCGGGGAGCCGTGCTCGTCTCCCCGCCGGCCGCGCTACTTGTTCAGCGAGACATATCGGAAGATCGGGATCGTCAGCCCAGGGATTTCGTATCCCTGCACGTACGGCTTCACGACCTCGTTGCGCTGCTCATAGAAGAGCGGCAGCCAGGCGGCATCGTTGACGATGATCTGTTCTGCCTGCTGATACAGATCGACCCGCTTCGCTTTGTCCTGCTCCGTTCGAGCCTTCACCAGCAGGTCGTCAACCTGCGGATTGCTGTATTTGCCGTCGTTAAGCGAACTCTGGCTGTAAAAGTTCAACTCGAGGAAGTTTTCGGGGTCAGGGTAGTCGGCCTCCCAGCCGGCATCCCACATCTGGTATTTCTGCTTTTTTGCGTCCGCGAGGAATGTGGCCGGCTCGACCTGCTGCACCTCGACCGTAACGCCGAGGTTGTCCTTCCACATCTGGATGATCGCTTCGTCAATAGGGCCGACGCTTGCTCCTTGCCCCGAGGTCGTGAACTGGATCGGGGGCAGCTTCCCTGCGTACTTCGACTGCTGGATTAGCTGCTTGGCCTGCGCTGCATCGAAGCCGAGTCCTTTGAGATCCTTGTTGTAGCCGGGCATGCCGGGCGGCAGAATTCCGTCTGCCTTGGTGATCACATTTTTCAGAATCACATCCGTGAGGTTCTGCTTGTCGATCGCCATGGTGAAGGCCTGCCGCACCTTCGGATCATCGAACGGCGGCGCCTGCGTGTTGAAAGCCACGTAGAACGTCGCCAGCACCGGTTTGTTGATGTATTCCTTACTCAGTGGCTCGTTCTTGTCGCGAATGCGCTCGATGTCATTGATGCCGATGCCGCTGATGTCAATCTCACCGTTCTCGTACTGAGTTAGCTGTGAACCTCCGGCAAGGGAGAACGTGATTTGGCCGATCTTTGGCGCACCGAGGTGATAGCGATCGTTGGCAACCAGCGTCACGCTTTCGCCGATCTTCCACTCTTTTAGCTTGAACGGGCCAGTGCCATTTGGGTGACGGGTCCAGTTCCGCTTGTCGGAGTCAATCTGCGCCTTTTCGACGACATATGCCGTAGGGTAGGTCAGCTTGGCAAGGAAGTACGGCTTGGGCGCGTCGATTGTAATCTGGAGGGTCGTGTCGTCCACGACCTTAATCCCTGAAATATCCTTCGCCTTGCTGCGGATCATGTCCTTCACGCCGACGATGTCCCCAAGATAATAGTCGGCCGTTGTGGAGGCCGTATCCGGGTTGGCGGCGCGTTCCATCGAGTACTTGAAGTCCTGTGCTTTGACCCGTGAGTTACTGTTTTGGAAGACAACATCGTCGCGCAACTTGAACGTGTAGGTCATTCCATCAGTGCTGACCAGTGGCATCTCTTTGGCAATGTCGGGAACGATGTTGAGCTGCTTGTCCAGTTGTACCAAACCGCCGAAGATTTCGACGATGTAGTCTGCCGAGCTGGTATCGAAGGCGAGCGCCGGGTCCAGGGTCAGCGGGTCGTTGCCCGATAGCCGCAGCTCTCCACCTTTGACCGCGCTACTCGGCGCCTTGCCGCTGTTGCTGGCATTCGCGGCCTTCGCGTTGTTGGCCGCCGTGTTACCGTTCGCTCTTGCGACCGCGTTCGTCTTAGAGCTGGAAGTGCTCGAACTGTTGTTATGCGAGACCACCAGGACGGACAGCGCCACCACGCCAACGACGAGGACCGCCACCACCCCGGCGAGAATCCCGAGCAGTTTGTTGCTCACCGTTTCGCCTCCCTCACCACTCCACCGAGTAAAGTGCGCCGATCATAGCAGATCGAGTTTGATATGCAGATCACGTAACTGCCGATCGTCAACCGCAGACGGCGCTCCGGTCATCGGATCACCGGCACTCTTTGTTTTCGGAAATGCGATAACCTCTCGAATGTCCGTTTCGCCCAGCAACAGCGCCACCATCCGGTCGATGCCCGGCGCGATGCCGCCATGCGGCGGCGCCCCGTACTCAAAAGCCTCAAGCATGTGGCCGAAGCGCTCCTCCTGGTCGTTGGAGCTAATTTTGAGCAGGTCAAAAATCTTTCCCTGAAGCGCCCGATCGTGGATGCGGATGCTGCCGCTGGCAAGCTCCCAGCCATTGCAAACAAAGTCGTACGCTCTGCTCCGGGCCGCGCCTGGCTCGCTGTCGAGCAATGCCAGGTCCTCCGCCATCGGCGCCGTGAACAGGTGATGCGATGCCTGCCAGCGGCTTTCTTCTTCGCTCCACTCAAACATGGGGAATTCGGTGATAAAGGTGCAGGCGAGAACGGTCGGGTCGGCGAGGTTCTGCTGCGTCGCCACAGTGCGACGCACAAGGTCCAGAGCTGCATTCACGATCGCCGGCTTGTCGGCAACGAGCATGATCAGGTCACTGCGGCCCGCGCCCGACCGCTCCGCCAACGAAAGGACCTCTTCGATTGAAAGGAACCGGGCCGCAGGCGAGCGCACATCCTCCATCGAGAGCCCGTCGATGCTGCCTTCACCCTGCAGCGCGATCGTCACCAGCCCCTTCGCTCCGCGTGTCTTTACCAGTTCGATGTACTCGTCAGACTGGCGCCTGCTGAGCGCTGCGCCCCCGGGCGCGACGAGACCTCGCACCTGGCCACCAGCAGCAATCGCGGCGCTGAATACTGTAAACCCGCTGTTTGCGAGAAGGTCAGTCGCATCGAACAGCTCCAGTCCGTAGCGCAGGTCGGGCTTGTCGGTACCGAAACGGCGCATCGACTCCGCAAACGTAATCCGCGGGAAGGGCGAGGCCACGGCGAAATGGGGCGTCAACTGCGTGGTCAGCCCCGTGAACCTCGTCTCGATCAGCTCGAAGATGTCTTCTTCCTCGACGAAGCTGATCTCGACATCGAGCTGGGTGAATTCAGGCTGCCGGTCGCCCCGCAAATCCTCGTCGCGGAAGCAGCGGGCTAACTGGAAGTAGCGCACGATTCCCGCCACCATCAGAAGCTGTTTGAGTTGCTGCGGCGACTGCGGCAGGGCATAGAAGCGACCCGCCTGAACGCGGCTCGGGACCAGATAGTCGCG
>JBBRGK010000418.1:0-3730 GCA_038240805.1 Dehalococcoidia bacterium
CTCAACGAAGCCTCAGCGATGATAGCCTGTCCGATCACCACGCTCGCCAGCACCATGATCGGCGCCAGCACATTCGGCAGAATGTAGCGTCGCATCAGCCGTGCATCGGTTGCGCCAAGCGCTCGCGCCGACTCGATGTACTGGTTCTCCTTGACGGTCAGCACCGCGCTGCGCACCAGCCGGGTCGAGCCGGGAATAAGCGTAATCCCAATCGCGATGATGATATTTACATTGTTGCGGATCGTGCTCCATGTGCCGGCAAACGAACCGACGATGCCGCCGTGCCCCGATGGGCCGGTGCTATGAGAGAGACCTGCCGCTGCCACGATTCCCATCGCGAGGACGAGCGTCGGGAAGGCCGTCAACATATCGATCACCCGCTGCAGCACGGTATCCAGCCAGCCGCCGAAGTAACCGCTCACGAGCCCGATCAGAGTGCCCAGGCTGACGCCGATCACCACTGCCCCGAGACCGACGCCGACCGAAAGACGGGCGCCGTAAATGACCCGGCTGAGCACGTCGCGGCCCTGCACGTCGGTGCCGAGCCGGAAGTTGCTGCTCGGCGCCCGCAGCGAGTTGATCGGCGATGTCGCCAGGGGATCATGCGGCGTGATCAGGTTGGCAAAGATGCCCATCAGGACGACCACGAGGATCAGCAGCGCCGCGAAAGCGCCAACGGGCTTGTGCCGGGCAAACTTTGCCAGCGAAGCCAACAGCCGCAGCAACAGGCCCCGATCGCTGCGCGCAAGCATCGGTGATTGGACAGCCAGCGGGGTGCTTGCGTTCATTAGTCCGGCCCGCTGTGCGGGCGATGCCTCCTACATACTACCTATGCTACTCATGTACCACCGGATTTACTGCCAGATCCGTCCGGCGTGCTCCGCGTGGCAGGGTGTGCCGGCTATGAATACCGAATCCGCGGGTCTAGCCGCGCGTACAGCAGGTCGATCAGCAGGTTCAAGACGACGAAAATCAACGCCAGGCAGAGCACCAATGCCTGCACCAGCGGATAATCGCGTTGCAGGATCGCGTTTCGCAAGGCCGAGCCGGTGCCGGGGATCGTGAACACCTGCTCCGTGATCACCGTGCCGCCAAGCAGGGCGCCAAGCTGGGCGCCGAGAATAGTGATCACCGGGATCATCGCGTTCTTGAGCGCATGTCGCGTGATCACCTGGCGCTCCCGCAGCCCCTTGGCCCATGCCGTGCGCACGTAGTCCTGGCGCAGCACCTCTAGCATCTGCGAGCGCACCAGCCGCATCGAAACCGCGGACAGCGGCGCCGCAAGGGTGAGCGCCGGGAAAATCACCATCTGCAGGTTTTGACCGGGGCTGCTGAAGAGGTTGAACCCCTGGCCGATCGGCGGGAAGTAGTGAAAGTAACGGGAGAGAACAAACAGCAACATGATGCCGATCCAGAAGGTCGGTGCCGAGAGCGCAAGCACGCTGATGCTGCGCATCGAGTAGTCGGCTATGCCGTCGCGGCGGGCAGCGGAGAAGATGCCGATCGGAATACCCGTACTGACCACGATCACGATGGCGAGTAGCGCCACCTCCGCCGTAATCGGCACCCGGTTTTTAAGCTCGGTTGTGACGGGACGATGGCTCTGAAACGTGTTGCCCAGATCGCCATGGACGGCATTGCCCGCCCAGATCAAATACTGCTGCCAGATCGGCTTGTCGAGTCCCAGCTCCGCACGGGCCTGCTGTCGCTGGGCCTGCGAGAGGTTGCCCGACGACTCAAGCTGCGCGTCGATCGCATCGCCGGGAATAGCCCGCAGGATCACGAAGATGATCACCGAGACGCCGACGATCACCGGAACCATCAGCAGCAGCCGCCGGACGATGTACGCTTGCATCCATGCTCCGTCCGCAGTTCCTGCCGCACAGCTTCCTGTGAGCACCCGAAATTGCCGCGCCTCGAATTTGTGGCAGTATAGCGGAAATCACGGCTCCGGCTCGCGCTACATTCGCTTCCGGGCGCGCCGTAATCCGAAGATTGACAGAACTGGTGGCGAGAAGCGCCTTAGCCGCCCTCACGGGCCGTTTCGCCCAAATAGTTCACCAGCATGCGTCCGGCGGAATACAGTCCGAGCGCGAGCCCGCCGATGAGGCCGATCAGCAGGAACAGCGGGTGCTTGCCGGTTCGGCCATCGAGCCAGTTCCCGGCCAGAGTGCCGAGCACGACCGCGATCGCGATCACCCAGCCCATGCCGGTGAACCAGGCGGCGGTTGCCAGAAACTGCATGCCGCGCCCGCGGCCACCAGGGTTGTTCATCACATACCTCTGCTCGGCGGGCGCGAACCCCCGTCCAGAATCGGCGCATTCTGGTCTATAGAGCCTGGCTCAGGCGCTAACTCTGCTGCGTTGCGACACTGCCGTTGCCGCCCGACTTCTTCACCACCGCAGCCGGTTCCAGCGAAGCACCTTCTGAAGCGTCCGCCTGCGGATAGGGTAATGTTATCCGTTCGCGCTGCTCCATCGGTGTGGCGCTCGGGCTGACAGTGCGATGGGGGCCAGCGAGACGCTCGTAGATAGCCTCGTAACCCTCGGCCATCACGGCAGCGGAGTAGCGCTGCTCAACCACGCGACGGCAGCCTTCGCGGTCAAGCTCGGCCAGACGGCCGGCCGCAAGCGACATCTCTTCTACAGAGTCGCAGATGAAGCCCGTGACGCCATCCTCGATCAGCTCTGGAACAGAGCCGAAGCGGCCCGCGATCACCGGTGTACCGGCTGCTAACGCCTCCACCATTACCAGACCAAACGGTTCTGGCCAGTGAATCGGGAAGATCAGCGCCAGCGCGCCGCCGAGAAAGTCATCCTTGGCGTTGCCGCTGACTTCACCGATGAACTCGACGAACGGCTCTTCGAGCAGGTGCTTGATGCTGTCGTAGTATTCGCTGTCGCGCGGATCAATTTTCGCGGCGACCCGCAGCGGTATACCTGACAGGCGCGCAACTTCGACTGCTTCTTCGATCCCCTTCTCCGGCGAGATCCGGCCGAGGAAGGCAAGGTACTCGCCTGGCCGCGTCCTGCAGGTGAACTCATTCAGATCGATGCCGTTATAGACTGTGCCCAACCAGTTCCAGTTCGGCAGCAGCCGCCGCTGGTTGTTGCTGATCGAAACGAGGTTCACGTCCGGATAGGCCTCGTAAAGCACGCGCATCCAGCCGATGTCGAGCCGGCCGTGCATGGTGAACAGAATCGGCGTCGGAATCAGCCGGGCGAACGGGATCGCGGGGACATCCACATGGGAATGAATCAGGTCAAATTCACCGGCCCGATCGAAGACTTTGCCGAGGCTCAACATCGTTGCGGGCAGATAGTCGGGGATGCCTACCGGGCGCAGCGCGACCGGAACGACGGCTTCGAGCCTGGCCGAGGTGCGTGAGTCGCCCGTTGCAAACAGGGTAACGTCGTGGCCGCGGCGCACCAGTTCCTCCGTGAGCCACGATACGACCCGTTCGATGCCACCGTATCCCTGGGGCGGAACGCTTTCCTGCAATGGGGCTATCTGAGCGATTCTCAAGAACAGTTGCCTCCGGATCGGTTACGAACGACATATATACGTACCACGACTATTGTAACCCGGCGTCCATGTGCGCAGCGTTGCGAAGATATAAAAAAAGACCGACAGTCTCTGCCGTTTCGGCAACCTCAACCGATACACCGAAACCGGAGCAGCGCCGGGGCCACGTCAGCGCGCAACATCGAACGGGATTGTAGCGACGTA
>JBBRGK010000419.1:0-3723 GCA_038240805.1 Dehalococcoidia bacterium
GAACCCTGCCGTCACGGCATCGGTCGCACTGCCCGGCCACGACTCTTGCAGCCGCCCGCCAGCCACCTGCCACGACTGCAGCGCCCGTCCTCCCTCCACCTGGTTGAGAGGCGACTGACCAAGCGCGATCAGGCGCAGGGCCGCAGCGGTAAGCACCACCAGTACCCAACCGAATAGTTCCAGCGTCGGCTGTGATACGGACTTGCTTCGACTCGATTCGTAACGTCGTGAGGAGCCATTCTCAGAAAGGCTCTGCGACCGGGTGAGCGTCATGGAACAGCCGCCACCAGCGGCGCAGGACCGACGCGAAAGATCGTCACCGTTCGGCTGGTAAACACCGCGACCCCGATCTGGGAAAATTTCTCCAGCCCCTGGTTCCCATACGCCTGCCGTTCCGGGGCGCCGATGACAACGTAGCCGACCTTATATCGAGCCAGGATCCCAAACGCCTCGATCGTATCAGCGGTCGTGTACACCTGGCGCACATCCTGCTCTCGGGCCACGACATCGCCGGGTGGCACACCTTCCTGCTCCTGGTGAAACCCCCAGTCGATTACGGTCGGCAGGCCGGTCCTTGAGGCGATCCTGCCCGGCTCGCCATACGAGGGACCGGCGGCTTCGAGTATCGTCGTGACCTGTGGGACATGCTCGTTCAGCCAGACGGCGGCGTTGTATTCGTCCGGGTTGGATTTCTGCAGAAATGCGAGACCGTTGAGCGTGCGGTTGCCGTTGAAGCCATTGGTGCGGTTGAAGCTCGCGTACAGAGGGTACACGAGCGCTCCCCCGAGGATCACGGCGGTCATACCAGCGAAGGCGGGGCGAAGCCACGAGCCCGAGATGGCCGGGCGCCACTGCCAGATGGCGTAGAGTCCACCGCTTGCACCCACCACGCTCAGCAATGTCCAGGAAGAGTACCAGAGCTTAAAGGTGCTATTGGCACGCGTGCCGCTGCTGTCCCGCACCATGAATAGTTCCGGTCCGTATACCAGCAGGAGCGCGACGGCGGTCGCACCAAGTAAGAACAACCGCACGCGGCGATCGGCGCTATCCTCGCGGTCGCTGAACTCGCCCGCCAGAGCGGCGAGTGCGGCCGCCAGCAGCAAGGCCAGGGTCACGACCGTCAGCCAGCCCCAGCCGCGGATGCGGAGCTCTTCGCTGAGGCCAGACAGGCCGTGCGACCCGGTGATCGCGAGTGCCCAGGCAAAAGGCAGCAAGAGGACCAGGCAAAGCGCGTTGGCGCCGTACTCCTGCAGCGGCCGCCAGCCAGGGCGCGCCAGCGTCCACAGGACAAACAGAGCCGATGGCAACATCAAAGGAGTCCAGAACAGCAGGAGATGCTGAAAGGGCAGATAGGATCCTTCGGTGTTGACGTTTTGACTGCGGAAAGCAACGAGCGTCGGCTGAATGCCGTGGATGCCACCCTTGCCAGTGCTCAGGAAAAACGGTGTAAACAGCAGTAACGTCAGCGCGGTGAACGCCACGACTGATGCCGCTGGCCTGAGCCAGCGTCGCTCCCCGCTGGCAGCGGATCTGCCTGCGATGGCGACCACCGCGAGCACCAGGAATGGCGGGTAGTCCCAGGTGTGGGTCGCGATCAGCGAACCTGCAGCCAGCGCAGCGCCAGCCCACGGCCAGATACCACCCCATGTCCAGCGGCCCCACGGTCTGGCGGCATTGATGGGCTGCGGCAGATCCGTTTCCACGAGCAAGTTCAAGGCGAACGCTGCGCTGAGCAGTTTGAATGGCAGCGCAAGCACGTGCGGATGCAGATCCCCAAGCAGAAAGCTGAAGAAAGGAAACTCCAGGAAGTTCCAGTCTGATCCAAGCCGTGTGGCGCGCCACCACGAGCCAAACCCCGGTTCATCGGGGTACCAGTGGCCACTCGGGCGGGCCTGCAAACCATTAACGTCGAGATGCTGGTAAACCCATTGCGGGTTCCAGCCGTGCGCTGCTGCAAACTCGAATACGCCCTCCAGGTTGCCGATCAGCAGCAGTAGTGCCACCGCCGCGATTCCCGCCAGCAACGGCCAGGAATCACGGACCGCTCCTCGTGAGCGCAGCAACACCGCAGCATTTGCGGCGACGCCGAATATGGCGATAGCAGCCAGTCCAGCGGTGAGCGTCAGTGCAACGTTGAAGCCGTAGTCAGCTGGCGTGCCGGTGAGTTTAGCCACACTGCCCATCACCGCGTAGCCGAAGTAGTAATACGGCATCGGTTTGCCGGCAAACCAGGGGTTGGTCGGTGCGAAGTCGGCGGTGCGATTCACGGCATTGTAGTTGGCGAACTCAAACGGCTTCTCAGTGTTGGCGATTTCGGGCTGGTACGAACGCAGAAAGGCAACCATCAGGATTGCCAGCAGAAAAACGGCCTCAGCCACAACGATGTAGCGCCGCGAATTTCGGCACCACGCCACAAGCTCTGCGCGATCACGCGCCAGAAGAAGCACTCCGAGAAGTCCGAGGCCGGCGAGGGCAAGCACGACGGAGCCCGCAGAAAACGGCAACACGCCCGCCGTGCCACCGATCCAGAGCAGGTACGACATCAGCAGGAGCCCGAACACGCGAGAAAACGCATAGCCCCGGTCAGGCAGGCGACGGAAAACGCGAAAGCTCAGCGGCAAAGCAAGCAGGCCGATCAGCTCTGCCGCCAGCCACCAGCGAATCAAGTAGGCCATGAACGGTCCTTATTCAGAGAAAAGCGCATCGACGAACGAGGGCGCGTCGAATGTCGCCATGTCGTCCGCGCGTTCCCCCAGCCCGATGAATCGTACCGGTATCTGGAGCTGGTCCGCGATGGCAAACACGATTCCGCCTTTGGCCGTGCCATCAAGCTTCGTGAGGAAAATGGCCGTGACACCGACCGCCTCGGCAAATACCTTCGCCTGGGTGAGGCCGTTCTGACCGGTGATCGCGTCGATCACGAGCAGCACTTCGTGTGGAGCTGTGTCGTCACCACGTTGCACGACGCGGTTAATCTTCTTGAGCTCGTCCATCAGGTTTGACTTGTTGTGCAGGCGGCCCGCCGTGTCTATCAATACCACGTCGGCCTGGCGCTTTCGGGCCGCCGCCATCGCGTCGAACACGACCGCTGATGCGTCCTGTCCCTGCTGGTGCGCGATGACTGTCGCGCCGACTCGGTCGCCCCATAGCTTCAGCTGTTCGACGGCGGCAGCGCGGAACGTATCCCCTGCCGCCAGGATCACCCGTTCGCCGTCCCTGCGGAAAGCACGGGCCAGCTTTGCAATACTGGTGGTCTTGCCGACACCGTTGACACCCACGACGAGAATCACCGCAGGTGCAAACGAGCGATCGGTCGCACCAGCATCGCCCCATAGCTGCCCGCGTGCTTCGACCGACTGCAGCAGTTGAATCAGCTCCTCGCGCAATGCGACCCGAACCTCGTCCGGGTGCTTCATCCCGTCTCTTCGCGAACGTTGACGCACGGCCCTGAGAATCGTTTCGGTCGTCTCGATGCCCGTATCGGCGCCGATGAGGATCTCTTCCAGCTCGTCCCACAGCTCGTCGTCAATTTGAGACCGCTCGAAGACGCCGATCATGCGGCGTAGAAAGCCACGCCTTGTGCGCCCCAGCGCCCGCTCTGTTCGTTCGGCAACCTCCTCGTTAAAGGCAGGTCCCGTCTCCGGCTCTTCGGGCAGAAGATCGTCGACTAATGCTGCTTCCGGCTCGATATCTGGCTCAGATTGAAGGGCTACGCTGCTGCGG
>JBBRGK010000420.1:0-3706 GCA_038240805.1 Dehalococcoidia bacterium
GGTGCGATGCGCCGCCTCAATGATCGCGGCGATGTTGAGGTAGCTGTCGGCCAGGGGCGGCGGACCGATCAGGACCGCAGAATCGGCGGCACGGACGTGAAGCGCCTTCGGTTCGGCTGCGGAGTAAATAGCAACCGTTTCCACACCCATTTTTTGGCAGGTGCGGGCGATGCGACAGGCGATCTCACCCCGATTGGCGATCAGAATGCGGCGAAACATACGGCTCTCCGACGGATGCAAGATGTGAAGTTTGAACTTGACGCTCTGTACGTTGAGATTAACCGCGAATCCGCTACCAGTGAGGCGACCGTGCAACGACTCTTATCTCTACGGCCAGCGTACAAACGGGAATGGACCGGAATGAGCGTCAACGCCAACGCCCATCGACCAATATTTGCACGCTGAGTATAATCTCAATCGTCAGGGAAGCAAGGCCAGCATCAGGAGGATTTCTGCGTGGCTGTACAGAGCGGATTACGCGGACATCGAGTGCAAAACGCCGGGAAGGCGGAAGGCCGCCGGCGCGACATCCTGGTGGCGGCGGCGCATGTGTTCGCCCGCGATGGTTACACGAGCGCGTCGCTCGACGACGTGGCAACAAGGATTGGCGTGACCAAGGGCGTCATCTACTATTACTTTCGCAGCAAAGAAGAGATCCTGACCGAGATCCTGGCCACGGCCATCCGCGAGGCGACGGTGCGGCTTGATGCGATCGTTGCTGCCGGTCGGCCCGCTGAAGAGACGCTTGGCGCGGCGGTGCATGACCTGGTCAGCCATATCTTTGACGATCTCGATCGCTATGCGAACGTATTGCGGGCTGGCGAAAGCCTCAGCGTAGAGGGTAAAAACCTGGTGCGCAGTTTGCAGCGGCGGTTCGAAAGCACGTTCCGGAAGATCATCGAAGGCGGCATTCGCCAGGGTGTCTTTGTCCACCATGATCCGAAGATTATGACCTTCACGATCCTGCGCGGTTGCCTTGGAGTCGCCGACTGGTACTCGCCCGACGGGCCGTTAGCGCCTGAGGTCATCGCCCGGCAGGTGACAGAGCAGGCCGTTGCAGGGGTGCTCCAGCGGCACCCGGCGCATCCAGCATGAGCCTGCCTACCGGCCCTCTCAGCGGTTTCCGTGTGCTCGATGCCTGCGATGAGCTCGGCGTCTACGCGACGAAGCTGCTCGTAAACCTCGGTGCCGACGTCGTGCGGCTTGAACCGCCCGGCGGCGACGCGATGCGCTCGTTCCCGCCGCTGGTGAACGGGATCAGCCAGTACTTTGAGCATTTCAACGCGGGCAAGCGCAGCGTAACGCTGGATCTCTCGACCGCGGCCGGTATTACGCGACTCGGCCGGCTGGTTGCGACCTGCTCTGCCGTGGTCGAGTCGGGCCAGCCGGACGCCCTGTTGAGCACCCGGGTCGGGCTTGCGCGGCTGCTGGAGTTCCGAGCGGGGCTGGTGCTTGTAAGCGTGACGCCGTTTGGGCTGAACGGTCCCGGCCGCGATCACTCGGGCTCTGACCTGATCGTGGCCGCCGAGAGCGGACTGCTGGCGCTCAATGGCCGCCCCGACGCCGCCCCCTACCGTCCCGGAGGCGAGCAGGCGGCGCACATGGCCGGCCTGGTGGCAGCGAACGCGGCCCTGCTGGGGATTTTCGACCAGCAGCGGACCGGACGCGGCTGCCGCGTCGAGGTACCGGCGAACTTCGCGGCGACATTGTCGACGACTCAGACAGGGAATGCGAACGCGTTCACCTGGCACGGTCGCGTCCCTCGGCGGCGCGGTATGGGGATGCCCGCCTTCCGCTCGCTTTTCCAGACTTGCGACGGCTGGGTAGTGCTAATCGCTCTGCCCGGTCAGTGGAACAACCTGGTGCGCCTGATGACCGCTCACGGCGCGGAAAGTGATCTCGCGGGCCCCGAATATCAGGACGCACAGTTCCGTGTGACCAATGCCGAGCACATCAACGCCCTGATCGGCGCCTTTGCAGGCCGCTATACGAAGCAAAACCTGTCCGACAAGGCACAAAAAGCTGGCGTGGCTTGCACGCCGGTGAACGATCCTGCTGATATCATTGCCGACCCATTCTTGCAGGAGCGCGGCTATTTCCGTGCGGTACAGCACCCATCTCTGCCTCACACCGCTTCCTACTCCGGGCCGCCGTTTCATTTCGCGCAACGTGACGTGGGCACCTGGGAGCCGGCGCATGCGGTGGGAGCGGACAACACCGCCATCTGGGAACACGAATTGGGGCTGGAGAGCGAGGAGCAGGCGATGCACGCGAGCGCGGGGGAGCTATGACCGGCCCGGACAGCACATGGTTACCGCTTCTGGGCATCAGGGTGCTCGACTTCACCTGGATGATCGCCGGCCCGCTCTGCACCCGGCTGCTGGCGAACTTCGGCGCCGACGTGATCAAGATCGAGTCGTACAACCGGGTCGACCGGGTGCGCGAAACGGGACCGCATCCGGATGGCGCGTGGAGCTTCAACGAGGATGGCTCATTCAACGACGTCAATCTCGGCAAGCGCAGCATCCTGCTGAACCTGAACGAACCCGGCGCTCCGGAGCTGGCCAAGCAGCTAGCAGCCGTCTCAGATGTTGTAATGGCCAACTTCACCGGCGATCGCCTGGACCGCTGGCAGCTGGGCTTCTCCGACCTCGTGGCCGTACGGCCCGACCTCATTTTCCTCAATATGCCGGTGTTCGAGAGCGCCGGTCCTCGCCGTCGGTGGGGCGCCATTGGCAGTCACATCAACGGCCTGGCCGGAATCAACGGTATCTCCGGGAACGAGTCTGACCCGCCCTTTGGCCTCGGTCCGCTCTACCCCGATTTCAGCGGCAATCCATTCCACGCTGCTGCCGCGATCCTCGCGGCGCTGATCGAGCGCGATCGTGGCGCCGGGGCGCAACTGATTGAGGTGAGCCAGTACGAATCGACCATCAGTCTGCTCGGTCCGGCGCTGCTGCAACAGTCGGTGTCTGGCCCCGATGTCTGGCGCCACGGCAATCACTCCGACCGCAGCTGCCCGCACAACGTGTATCCGACTGCCGGAGATGAAGGCTGGATCGCGATCGATGTCTCCACTGAGGTGCAGTGGCAGGCATTTTGCTCCGTCATGGGTCAGGACTCATGGAGCTGCGATCTGCGTTTTGGGAGCATGGAGTCGCGCCGCGCAAACGAGGCGCTTCTGGATGAGCTGATCGCGGAAAGGACCGCGAACACGCACGCGCCGGAACTCGCGCGACAGCTTCAGGCTGCCGGCGTTGCTGCCTCGCCGGTCAACCACCTCGACGATCTCCTGGCCGACCCGTGGTATCGCTCGGAGTATTTCACGGAGCTCGAAGGACCTGAAGGCTGCATATTTACGACGCACAGCGAGCCAATCCGCCCGTTTGGCAGAAAGCAGCCGGTCACCCGTTCGCCGATGATGGGCGAGCATACCGATGACGTTCTGCGCACACTGGTCGGGCTGGAACAACCGCGGATCGACGAGCTGTACGCGGGCGGCGTGCTGGCCTGAGCGGATAGACTCCCGAACATTCAAAGCCGCACAGGCTAAATGGCGCATAGGCGCACAGACTCGGAGGACAGGCATGGGTTCAAGGCTCGCAGGCAAGGTCGCGGTGATCACGGGCGGCACCAGTGGTATCGGTGAGGCGACAGTCCGCCTGTTTGTGGCCGAAGGCGCACGCGTGGTGTTTTCAGGCAGGTC
>JBBRGK010000421.1:0-3703 GCA_038240805.1 Dehalococcoidia bacterium
TGGCGGTCTCCGGTCTCCAGCACCAGTCGACTGGCTCCCAGGCTGCGGGCCTCCACCTCCAGTGCGGCAAGCAGGGATGCACCGACGCCGCAGCCCCGCAC
This sequence comes from Dehalococcoidia bacterium, assembly GCA_038240805.1. Lineage (GTDB taxonomy): Bacteria > Chloroflexota > Dehalococcoidia > CAUJGQ01 > CAUJGQ01 > JBBRGK01. The sequence continues at coordinate 102 of JBBRGK010000421.1, forward strand.
GGCGGGCCGGGTGTACATCCGCTTGATCTCCGCCGCGCCGTCCTCGATCAGCCGCACCGCGCCGCAGCCCACCGCGCTCCCATCGAGAAAAGCAATCAGGAAGGCGCCATGCCCGGGCGCCACCTCGCCGGCAGCGAGCCGAAAGTGGTTGGCGCCCTCTTCGGGATAGCGGGCAGACAACTCCGCGTTCAACTCGCCGATGAGTTCGAGCACGAATGGCGAGTCGAACTCCGCCCGTCTCACAGTGACCGCCGCCATCGTCGCTCTCTCTCGCCCAAAGCGTCGCACAATCGTATCGACAGCGATCAGAGCGTATCACTGCGACCGGGCGCAGCTTCACGCTCATGCACTATGCTGCAGGCAGACGCCGAAATTCACTCCGAGAACGAGCAGTTATGCAGCCCTACGTGCCCGCCACTGAGCAGCTGGTGATCGAGGTCTTCGTCCGCGATATTCACCGCTCCACTGCGTTCTACCGGCGGCTGGGCTTCAAGCTGATCGAGGACAAGGGCGACTTCGTCGGGCTCGCGTGGGAAGGACACCGGCTCTTCCTCGATGAGCGGCCGGAGCAGGCTCCGCCCACGGGCGGGCCGCGCGCGAACGTTCGCATCATGGTGCCGGATGTCGATCGCTACTGGGCGCTCGCGAAGGAGCTGGAGGCGATCATTGTAAACCCGATCGCCGACCGGGAGTACGGGATACGCGACTTCACGATCTCCGATCCCGATGGCTTCGGCGTGCGGTTTGGCAGCTGGCTGCCCTCTGCCTGAAACAGGAAATCGATTCACGCTCCACCGTGCCGCCGCAGACTGTCGCTCACATCACATCGGTTGTGCAGCGGCTCTCACAGTGAGGCGCCGCACGGCGTGTGAGAGTGGTCGTGCTGGGAACTCCCTGACAGCCACCGCACGATGCGCAAGGAGCAGGTCGATGAAAACGCTATTGAACGGATCGGTCATTCAGCGTGGAATGCTGGCACTGGTGCTTGCTGGTAGCATCGCCGGTGCAGCGGGCGCCGCCACTGCGGGCAATGCAAGTGCCGCCCCGCCGCGTTCAAAGACCACGTGCAGGCAGCTCCGCGCGATGCTGGATTCATACGACGTGAACAGCTTTGAGTTCCGCGTTCTCTCGACGATAGATTGCACCGGCAGCTGGGGATACTGATCCTGCAGTGATCCACCGGCAACTTGTTCTCGGAGTTTTGCGCTCGCAATGCATGAGGGTGCCCGACCGCTCAAAGCACAGGCGGGATTTTACCCGGATTGGTTAAACCCATCCTGCAGTGTGCTGCGGATCTGCTCCCGGCTCTGACCGGCGAGACCCAGTTGCTCGATCGTGCGTCCTTCTGCCTCGTAGTCCCTTCCCCCGAGCGTGGACGCGAGCAGGATGATCGAGTCCAGCACCGGCGTCGGCACACCCACGGCTGTTCCGAGGGCAGACATTGGCACCAGCCCGGTCGGCACGTCCTCCGTGATGTAGTTGTGCGACAGCGACGACGGCGCAGGCGTGTGCTGATACGGTCCGGCCGGATCGTATGTCAGACGGTTAAACGTCTGAACCAGATCGGGCTCCCGAAAGCCAAACGCCCGCTCGATCCAGTCCGGAATCGAGGGCACATCGGCGCCGAGCGCGGCCGCGACTGCCAGCCGTTCGGCATCAAGCGCTTCGTAGAGACGGGCCACGGCGGGCGTGACGCCATCGGCGTAGAACTTCCAGCTCTCGCCACGCTCGATGCGGGTCACGTTGGCAACGCAGACGGCGACGTGGAAGTTTGCGTTCATGTTGGTGAAACCGGTCCACGCGATCGTCGGCACCAGCACTGCCCGGGGAAACAGCGGCCCCAGCCGCGTCATCACTGCATCGCCATGGCGGCCGGGAAAGGCCGCGATCTGATTCCACTGCTTGCGCATGCGCAGCTGTGCCCGCGCCGGCTCGGGACGCCCAACGCCGTACGGGTAGGTGTCCATTTCAGCAAGGTCCACAGTGGCCCGGCAGCCGCCCCGGTTCAGTTCCTGCCGCGCAATCAGGGCGCCGCCGGTGTTGCCCTGAATCAGCAGGAGGATCTGTCCATCCTCGAGCAGCGGCGCAACCACGCGGGCAAACGCTGCCTGTCCGTTGCCGCCGGTGCAGACGACGATCAGGTCCGTGCCCGCCACGCACGCAGGGAGGTCCGTGCTGACCAGCTCCACCGGCGCGAACGATCGAGTTCCTTGCTCCAGGTCGAGGCCGCCACGTTCGCGGATCGGCATCAGGCGGTTCTCGTCGCGGTCGTGCAGACGCAGACGGTAGCCCGCATCGCCGAGGTTGGCCATGACCCCGAAGCCACCTGAGCCTGCGCCGATGACCGTGACTGTCTCAATTGCCCCCGTCTTGCCCATCACGCTCTGCTCCTCAACACTGCCTTCGGCCCGCTGATTGGTTGCCGCGTCACTATGAGGACTTCGGAAACTGACCAGGCCGGCGACCCTCTCCCGGAGGGCCGGCAAACGCCTGTGCGAGCCGCAGCCATTCGAGAGCGGCAGGACCGTTGACTACGAGGTTCGTATCTGCAAGATGCCGCCGTTGCGTCACGACCCGGCAGAAGTCGGCCGCCGTGCCGTGCACCGAATCCGAAGCGTCCGGCTCACCAAACGTCCAGAGGGCGCCGGACGGTGCCGTTAGCTCGACCCGGACCGGGTCCGTCGGTTCAGGCAGGCTGCGGTTGCGATAGGAGTGCGGCCGGGTGAGCACGCCGATCAGCGCCACATGACGCAGCCGGTCTGTGTCCGGCCGTTCAACGTCCACCACATCGACGACATCGAGCCCGTGTGACCACGTCTCCATCAGACGGGCCGTTATGAATGAAGCCGGGCTCATTGCCGGACCGAACCACGGCACGCGCACGCCGGGCGCAAGGGTGCGGGCGGCGGCGATCAGATCCCGGCTCGCGGTGCCCCACCACGCCAGCAGAGCCGCAGGTGCAAGGGCACGACCACGCGCGAGGAAGCCCGGTACGGCCTCGCCACCGGAGCGGTCCCGTCCGCGCAGCCCGGCAACGAACGCCTCCGGGTCGCTGATCGCCTGTGCTGCCACCTCATCCGTGGAGGCGAGGTGTGCCACCTGGTCGCGCACCGCCCAGCCCGGCGCATGGGTTGGGCGTTCCCACGCCGCTGCCGGCAACAGGCTAAGCACCCGTTCGAGGGCTGCCTGCTCCGCCTCGAGGTCATCGATCAGTTCGTCGGTGTTCGCCGGCATCCTGCCGCCCTTTCGTCTCTACGTCCAGCCTACAGCGAGCCCTCATCCCTCTTATCCCTTCCCCCAATTCTAGGGGAAGGGACGATACGCTAACGTGTTATCCGACTGGTGAGGAATACCGATCGCATTGTTGTCTGAAGCCCGCGACTGCAATCAACCCCGTACAACGCAACTGGCGGATCGTCCGTCCTCCCGTACAATGCAGCCAAAGATCATCGTCTTGCCCAACCTCGATTACGTGGCAAGCTCGCTACCAGGCGCCTTGCTCCCGCAGCGAAGCGATCTCAGTCCAGCTGTAACCTGCCTCCAGTAGAACCGCTTCCGTGTGCTGGCCGAGTTCAGGGGCAGTTCGGCCCGGCTGCGCGGGC